>CAYSON010000049.1:0-11320 GCA_964432635.1 uncultured Desulfopila sp. | reverse complement strand
CTTGTACCATTGTGTGTCGTGGCCGGGATGGTCACCATGGGCGCCGGGACGGGCGCGCGGGCGGCGTACAATGTCCAGGCGCAGCTCGATCAACTCAAACAACGGATCGTCGAGTTGGAGGAGGTACAAAAAAAACTCTCTGACTTGAAGAAGCAGGTTGCAGACATTGAAAGCGCCCAGCAGAAGGCACCCATTGCCGACCTTCAGCGCCAGATCACCGAGGTCAAGACCCACGACGCCAACGACAACATCAAGTGGAACATCGATTTCCGTACCGCCTATGAACGGGTCGATCACAATATGGGGTCGGGGATGTTGCCCACCGGCGTCTACAATATGGCGATTCCTGCCGAATATGGCTATGGCATGTTTGCACCAGCCGGGAAAACCGATAGCGACAATGCCCTCTTCACCAACAAGCTGATTCTCGGGATGGCTGCTCAACCCACCGAAAACCTGTCCTTTCACGGTGCTTTAGGAGTATATACGTTCTTTGGACAGGACAACATGAACATGACCAGCATGTTCCAGGACTTTGACTGGTACGCCACGCAAAAGCCGCAAAGCGATGCGGTGGTGCGACTGCGCGAAGCCTATTTTCTCTATATGGGTGAAATGGGCGCCATCCCCTACACGGCAAGCCTCGGCCGCCGGCCTTCGGTGGACGGTTTTCTCGTGAACCTGCGCGAGGATAACCCCTATCCCTAGTCGCCGATCGGCCATAACATCAACATGGAGTTCGACGGCGGCAGTTTCAAGGTCGACCTGGAGAAGGTCACCAACGTCTCCGGCCTCTACGCCAAGCTCTGCCTGGGGCGCGGTTTTTCCAACACCCTCGGCATGTATTCGATGAGCAACCAGTATAACTTCAACGCCCCCTACGGCGACGACGGCCAGAACCCCGATATGGATCTGGCCGGGTTGTTGCTGCAACTCTATGACAACGGCCAGTACAAGCTCATGGGTAACGTCTTCCAGGGTTGGAACATGATGGACATGGGACTTGACATTGCCATGAGCGATCCCACCGCCATGTCGGGCACCTACACCATGGCCCCGAACGGCTTCCATGATGTCGGCGATATGTCGGGCTGGGCACTGTCGCTGCAGGTCAGTGGTATTGGTAATGACATCAATGAATTCCTTGATGACACCATTGTCTTCCTGTCCTTTGCCGGCATGCGCACCGACCCGAACAACGCCACCATCAACACCTTGAATGGCTCGGATGCCATGGCCAGTTCCATGGGCTTTGGCGGTGAAGGGATGCTCGGCAGTACCGACAGTGAGAGCGGTTATTCGATTTATGCCGGCATCAATATGCCGGGTTTCTTTGCCAAGGACCGTTTTGGACTCGAGTACAACTACGGCAGCGAATATTGGCGCAGCTTCACCTATGGCGAGGACACCCTGGCCGGCTCGAAGCTGGCGACCCGGGGCCATGCCTATGAGGCCTACTACACCTTTCCCATCGTCAAGGAATACCTGACCGCCGAAATTCGCTATGTCTACATGGATTACAACTATGCCGGCAGCGATACCTTCTTCGGGCAGACCGGCGACCCGGATGGCATGATGGGAATGATGCCCTACGTCGAGTCGGCATCGGATATCCGCTTCTCCATTCGCTATCGTTTCTGATAAGACAGCCGCGACGACATCAATCAAGTACGCCTGCCGAGGCAATTTCCCCCACAGTGGGGTTTGCCTCGACAGGAGGTAAGAGATGAGAGTGAACCGCTGTGGCTTGGGACACCCACCGTTGTCCTGAGCCACAGCTTGTTCTGCTTGACAGAAGCAGCGATGCCTATATTATGTTGGACACTTGTGGAGAAAAACGGTGGCGGCGATGCGCACCATTTTCATCGCCCCGGACTACTGTTGCTGTGCCGGGGAACAGGGAATAGGCAACAGACGGTGGGGCAGGATGTATGGAGTTTTCAAAGTCGAAAGATTACAATGAAGAAGCCGAGATATTCAAAGTGCTCGGTCACCCGGTGCGGCTGAAGATCGCTGCCGGGTTATGCGCCGAGGAGTGCACCGTCAAGATCATCTGGGAGTGCCTCGGCCTGCCGCAATCGACGGTGTCCCAACACCTGGCGATCATGAAAAGCAAGGGCGTGATTACCGGCAAGCGGGATGGCAACGAGGTGCGCTACAGCGTCACCAATCCCATGGTGCGCAGGCTCATCGAGGCTATGGTCTGACCTCGGAAAACCACCTTGCTGAAAAGAAATCCGCAACTGCAGAAGCGCGCCAGGCAACTCAAGGGGGGGTCGAACCGGCGCGGGGCCGGTGGTCTATTGGATGTCCAGGGACCAGCGGGCCGATGACAACTGGGCGCTACTCTATGCACAACACGAGGCTCTTGAACGGCAGCGCCCGCTGCTGGTCGTCTTCTGCCTGGATACCGACTATCCCGCGGCCTCCCCGAGCCACTTCCGCTTCCTGCTCGACGGCCTGATCGAGCTGGAGCAGCGCCTGGCGGCGCTGCATATCGGCTTTACCCTGCTTGCCGCCTCGCCGCTGATCTCCCTGCCGCCTTTCCTCGCCGAGATCAACGCCTGCCTGCTGGTGTGCGATTTCGACCCCCTGCGGCTAAAACGCCAGTGGAAAAGGGCCCTCCTCGCGGCAGTGCCCCAACCGGTCTGGAAGGTGGACGCCCATAACATCGTCCCGGTGTGGACGGTGTCGGAGAAGCGGGAATACGGCGCCTATACCCTGAGGCCAAAGATCAATAGGCTGCTTGACCAGTACCTCACCGATTTCATCGCCCTTATCAGTCAGCCCGAGAGTTACCAAGCACCCGCGGCACCCTCCACCAGGCACACCATCGACAACGTCATGGACCGGTTGCCTCCACCACCCCTGGCCGCAGGCGCTCAGGCTGCCGGCCGGGCGATGCAGGCCGCCTTCGAGGAGAGGCTGCCCAAGTATGCCATTAGCGCCGCAAACCCTTGCGAAAGCTGCCAGTCCGGCCTCTCCCCCTATCTCCATTTCGGCCAATTATCCGCGCAACGGCTGGCCCTCAAGGTGCAGCGCAGCAGCATCCACGACGACAGCAAGCAGGCCTTTCTCGAGGAACTGATTGTCAGGAGGGAACTGGCCACTATTGCTGGTATGAACCCTCGTACGATCGTTTCTCCGCCTTTCCCGACTGGGCCAAAACCACCCTGAACGCCCACCGCTCCGACCCGCGAACCCATCTCTACAACCATCTCCAGTTCGAACAGGCAGCCACCCACGAAGCGCTGTGGAACGCCTGCCAAAAAGACCTGGTGACCTCCGGCAAGCTCCACGGTTTTCTGCGCATGTACTGGGCTAAGAAAATCCTCGAATGGTCAGCCAGCCCGGAGGAGGCGCTGGCGATTGCCATTGACCTTAACGACCGCTACAGCCTGGATGGCCGCGATCCCAACGGCTATGCCGGCATCGCCTGGGCCATCGGCGGCGTGCACGACCGGGCCTGGCCGGAACGTCCGGTCTTCGGCAAGATCCGCTTTATAAATGAGCGCGGCTGCCACAGGAAATTTGCGGTGAGCGCCTATATTGACCGGGTCGAGCGGAGGTAAGGTGCCTCCTCAGTCTTCAAGCAACTGCCCAGGCTTTAGGCCCAACGCGGCAACCAGCCAGTATTCCCACTACCTCTCCACGTACCGCTCCCGCATCACCTCGACCTCAGGGTCGGCGAGATAGTCGTCATAGGGCATCATCTTGTCGATATAGCCGCCGGGGAGAATCTCGATGATGCGGTTGGCCACCGTCTGTACCAGGGTGTGGTCATGGGAGGAAAAGAGAATGATCTCGGAGAAGGCCTGCATGCCGTTGTTGAGGGCGGTGATCGATTCAAGATCAAGGTGATTGGTGGGTTCGTCGAGGATCAGGGCGTTGGCGTCGCTGAGCATCATCCGCGCCAGCATGCAGCGCACCCGCTCGCCACCGGAGAGCACCCCGGTCTTTTTGAGCGCCTCGTCGCCCGAAAAAAGCATCTTGCCGAGAAAGCCGCGGGCAAAGCTCTCCCCTTCGGTGGGTGGCGTATATTGCCTGAGCCACTCCACCAGATTCTCGCCACCCTGAAAAAAACTGCTGTTCTCCTTGGGAAAATAGGCATGGCTCATGGTCAGACCCCAGCGGAAGCTGCCGCTATCCGGGGCCAGTTCACCGACGAGGATCTGAAAGATGGTGGTGATGGCCAGGCTGTTGGTGCCGACAAAGGCAAGCTTCTGCCCCTTGCCGATGGTCATGCTGAAATTCTTCAGCACCTCGACCCCTTCAATACTCTTGCTGAGGTTGTCGACCTCGAGGATGACGTCGCCGCAGGCCCTGTTGGGCTTGAAATGGATAAAGGGATATTTTCGGGATGAGGCCGGCAAATCCTCCAGCTCCAGTTTCTCAAGCAGCTTCTTGCGCGAGGTGGCCTGCTTGGCCTTGGAGGCGTTACTAGAAAAACGCTGAATAAACTCCTTGAGATCCTTGGCCTTGGCCTCGGTCTTCTTGTTGGCGTCCTGGCGCTGCTGCAGGGCCAGTTGGCTGGCCTGGTACCAGAAGTCGTAGTTGCCGACGTAGATCCGGATGCGGCCAAAGTCGATATCGGCCATATGGGTGCAGACCTGGTTGAGAAAGTGACGATCATGGGAGACGATGATCACCGTGTTCTGGAAGCGTTCAAGAAAGCCTTCGAGCCAGCGAATCGACTTGATGTCGAGGTTGTTGGTGGGCTCGTCAAGCAAGAGGATTTGGGGATTGCCGAAGAGCGCCTGGGCGAGCAGCACCCGCACCTTCTCACCGCCCTCAAGTTCCTTCATCTTGCGGTCGCGCAGTTCCTCGGCGATGCCCAGGCCACTGAGCAGGACCGCCGCCTCGGCCTCGCATTCATAGCCGTTCAGTTCAGCGAACTCCACTTCCAACTCGCCGCTGCGGATACCGTCTGCTTCTGAGAAATCGGCCTTGGCGTAGAGCGCCTCGCGCTCGGCCATGACTTGGCAGAGCCGCTCATGACCAAGAAGCACGGTACGCGCCACCGTCTCCTCGTCAAAGGCGAACTGGTCCTGGTTGAGATAGGCGATACGCTCCCCGGAACTGACAAAGACCTCTCCCTTGTCAGCCTCGAGGCGATCGGCAAGGATTTTCAGGAAAGTCGACTTGCCGGTGCCGTTGGCGCCGATAAGGCCGTAACAGTTGCCGGGGGTGAACTTGATATTGACGTCTTTGAAGATGATGCGCTTGCCATAGGACAAGGCAATATCGGAGGCATGAATCATGGCAGGGGGTCCGTTGGGCAAAAGGTGGGCGAAATCCCCGGCTGGGCGGAATTGCCTGGTCGGGAACGGCTAAGCAGCAGGATGGATTGGCGCGTTATTATCGGTGGTGGAGAAAATTGGACAACGACAAAAAAACGCGAACATACCACGACAAAGATACCGTGGCAAGCCTTATCGGCGGGGGTATGGTTTTCATGAGGTCTTTGCCTGGGCGGCAACAGCGCTGCCGGTCATCAGGACGATACTTGTAAAAACGAGGGCAGGTGATTCCAGCCGATGACCTGAACCCCGCTTCGCTGGTAGGCCTCATCACCACCATAGACCAGCCACGGCGCAAGCGCCGCTTCGCCGGCAAAGCGGGCCGACTTTCTGCCGGCGCGCACATAATCGCTGGTGACGGTTCGGCCGGATTTTATCTCGACGATCTGCAACTTGCCCTGATGTTCAAAGAGAAGATCGGCCTCGACCCCATTGTTGTCACGCCAGAAGTACAAATCGGACGGCAAGCCTTTGTTGTAGCGGCTTTTTAGGAACTCGCTCACCACCAGGGTTTCAAAGAGAGACCCCCGCAGCGGATGCAGGGCCAATTGCTCGGCGTTGCGGATACCGAGCAACCAGCAGGCCAGGCCGACATCGACAAAATAGAGTTTCGGGGTTTTCACCAGGCGCTTGCCGAAATTGCGATGATAGGGAAACAACAGGAACAGGAGGTCGCTGGCTTCGAGCACCGACATCCAGGCACGGGCGGTGGAGGTGGGAATCCCCGCTTCCCCGGCCAAGGCGCTGAAGTTGAGCAGTTGCCCGGTTCGTCCGGCCGCAAGCCGCAGGAAACGCTGAAATGCCGAAAGATCCTGGATATTGAGGACCTGGCGGACGTCCCGTTCGACATAGGTGGCGGTATAGCCGGCAAACCAGTCGGAGGGAGTGACTGGCCCGATGCGGAGGCTGGGGTAGCCACCCAGGAGCATGGCCTTGTCGATATCGTGGGTCCCGGAATCGCCACCCGAGATTTCGGCGAAGGCCAGGGGCAAGAGCCGGGTCAGCCCGACCCGACCCGCCAGGGATTGGGTCACCCCGCTCAGCAGGCCAAACTGTTGGGAGCCGGTCAAAACAAAGCGTCCCGGCGAGCGGTCGACATCGACCATCCCCTGGAGATGGGAAAAAAGATCGGGCCAGCGCTGCGCTTCATCAAAGATCGCCCCTCGCTCAAAGCGGGCGAGAAAGCCTTTCGGATCCTCCTCAGCAAAAGCCCTTTCGACCGGATCCTCCAGGCTGACATAGGCCTTATCGGCAAAGAGCGCACGGCTCAAGGTGGTTTTTCCGGATTGACGCGGCCCGGTGATGGTAACGATTGGAAACGAGGCGGCCAGGCGCCGCAAGGTGGTGGCAAGGAGACGAGGAATCATGGAAAAACTATACAAATTGACAATCGAATTGTCAATTTGTATAAATTGTCCCTGCCCGTCTCCACGCCTTCCGCCGCAAGCCCTTACTCCTCCTCCTCGCCCTCAACCTGATCCATCAGTTCCTGCTTGAATTGCTCGTCGGAGACGAGTTTTTGGGCGATGGCCTCGCATAGGGCGGCGGCCAAGGTGAAGTCGGCGCTGCCTGAGTGAAGGTTAACAGTGATCTCGCCCTCTTCGCTGGTTTCAAGGATCAGGGCGGCTTGGTTCTCAGTAAGGGTCAGGGTATTGTCATCCGACATTGATATTTCCTTCAAGATTTTTCATGATGTTGACGGGGTTTCCCCATATTGACTGTTGCCCCCGGAAACTGCACCGCTTTTTCTCGGCAACGCCGACGGGCAATGTGTGATGACCTTTCCCGTGGTGAGATGAAGGTCATGGTCACCCTAAACGATCACGGATATTTTTGAAAGGTTCTTAGCTTGCCTTCACCGTGACCGCTCCTCGAGCAAACCCAGATTGCGCCGCTGCCTGGGGCTGACAACGTCAAGCGCAGCGGCGCGATCATCCGGCAGCAGGGAATTGAGTTTGGTGAGCTGCATGAGTGTCAGACCGTCCAGGTCACTGGGTGAAAACACTGTTTGCAATTGCTTTTTCTGATCCTCGTCAGGGGCACGCTTATAGTGGTCTTGCTGCCACACCCCCCTGGCCAATCCGTGCGCGTCGAACTCTTCCCCGGGAAGACCGTAAACCATGGTAACGCACTGCTGTTGTGCCGCTTGACGGATGAGCTCGTCCTGGCTGAGGCGGTGGTGGTGATAGCGCACCAAGGTCACCTCCCGCCCCTGGTAATACCCGGCCTCGGTGCCAACCACCCCGTCAATCCGCCCGAGGGTGTATTCCCCGGTCCAAAAACAGAACATGGTAAAGGGCAATTGGCGCCGGTTGTGTCTGTCTTCTTCGAGAGCGAGATTGCGGAGATAGCGGGGCACCGGACGGTCGCTTGCTTCAAGAGTCAAGACCATTCTTGCCGCCGATTCGGCCACCGTCCACACCCGATCGCGTCGGGGAATGATGTCCTCGCCTTGACCATTGAGGAATCGCATGACCTGAAAGTTCCAGCTCGGCTCGGCAAACCGCTGAAGCAATTCCTTGTCCATACCGCTGCTGCGATTATTGTAGACGAGAACAGGGATGAAATTGTCCTCAATGGCCTCGACCAGCAGCGGATGGGAGAGCACTTCCGCCCCGAAGGTCTGGCAGCCGATGCAACCCGGGACTTCCTGGAAGAGCAAGAGAATCGGCTTGCCGCTGCGACCAGCTGCGGCTAAAGAGCCAGGGAAATCTCGCTGCCAGCGCACCAGGCCGATCTCCACCGGATTGTCGGCTGGCGGGCCGGCAGCGAGAGAAGGAGCAAGAAACAGTAGCGGCAGCAAGTGGATGAAAATTCGTGATGAGACCATTGTCTCCCTCCTCCAGCTTGTTGCCCTGTTGACCGTCGACCCCATGCCGAAACTGTGAAAACGGCACTGGTCTTTCCGCACCTTTTGCCTTTGCGTAAACATAGACACTCCGCAGGAAAGCGCCATCCCGGCCTTTATGCTTGGTCGATTAAGAACGGAGGCCGACCATCGGCCGACGTCACTTCTCGTCTGACCGTGGTGGCCGCTTCACCCCCCGAGTCGCCTCGGCGGAGAGGGGATCCTCCGGCCAGGGGTGCTTGGGGTAGCGGCCCTTGAGTTCCTTTTTCACTTCCTGGTAGCTGCCGCGCCAGAAGCCGGGGAGATCGGAGGTCACCTGTATGGGGCGGCGGGCGGGGGAGAGGAGATGCAGCAGCAGGGTGCCGCGGCCACCGGCGATGGTCGGGGTTTGTGCCAGGCCGAAGAGCTCCTGCAGCCGCACCGCCAGCACCGGCTGGCCTTCGGTGGAGTAGTCGATGGCGATACGTGAGCCGCTCGGGGCCAGGAACTCCTTGGGGGCGAGTTCATCGAGAAGACGCCGCTGGCGCCAAGGGAGGAGGTCGGCAAGGATGGCGGCGATGTCGAGTTGCCTGAGCTGCTCGGCGCGGGTGATGCCGGCGAGAGAGGGTTTCAACCAGCTGAGATCGGCCAAGAGTTGCTGGTCGCGGGCTTCCGGCCAGCCCTCCTCAGGATGGTGTCTGGCAGAGAAGAGGATGCGCGCCTGCAGGCGGCGGCTCTCCCGGTCCCAAGGCAGGCAGCTTATGCCCAGGCGACCGATGCCCTCGGCCATGGCCGCCGCAATCGCTTCCCGGCTCGCCGCCAGCCAAGGCTCCTCGGCGATGACCACCTTACCAAGCATTACCCGTCGCAGCGGCGTCACCCGCGCCCCCTGCTCGTCCCAAAGCACCTCCTCGACCGTATCGAAAAGGTTGCCATGGGAGGCCTCCAACTCGCCTTTGCCGATTCCCTCGGCAAGAAAAATCCGCCCCTCGCTGCGCCCGGCGTGAAGATGGGCGGCGACGAGGAACTCACTGGCGGCCAGGGGATCGCCGGGCGGGAGCAGGGCGCCGCGCCCGGTGGCGAGAAGATAGCGCTGTCCCTGCCCGGCGCGCCGACGAGCGATGCGGTCGGGATAGGCATAGCAGAGGAGGTCGCCGACGGCAGCAAGCGACACCGCCTCCCCCCGGCACCCCACCAGACCCTGCAAACGCCGGCTTTCCTGATCGATGCGGCGGCAGACGGAGGCGTCACCGCCGCGCTTAACCACATCGCGCTCGCCCTGCCGCCGCCACCCTCCGAGCAACTCAAGGCGCAGGCTGATCTCGGCGGATCCTTCCATGCCCCTGCGCCCCAGGGGGTCACGCTCGCCGAGCAGGGCGGCGATGTCGGCGGCAAGCGGACCATGCCCCCGCGCCACACCCATCAGCACCATGTGACCGAGGCGGGGATGCAGGGGCAACTCGGCCAGACGCCGGCCATGGTCGCTGATGCGTCCGGCTCGGTCAAACGCTCCCAAGCGCTGCAGCAACTCGCAGGCCTGAGTGTAGGCGGAAACGCGCGGCGGATGCAGCCAGCGCAGTTGTCCAGGATCGTTCACTCCCCACAGGGCCAGCTCCAGAGCCAGGGAGGCAAGATCAACGGCAAGAATCTCCGGGGGGTGGAAGGGCGGCAGGCGGTGCTCCTCCTCGCGGGTCCAGAGGCGCAGGCAGTAGCCCGGCCCGAGGCGGCCGGCCCGCCCGGCTCGCTGGGTCGCCGCCGCCTTGGACACCCGCACCGTGGTCAACCCGCTCAGGCCGCTCGTTGGTTGAAAGCGCGGACGTCGCGACCACCCGGAGTCGATGACATTGACCACACCCTCGATGGTCAAACTGGTCTCGGCGATGGAGGTGGCAAGGATAATGCGCCGTCGTCCCAAGGGATCGGGACGAAGGGCCAGATCCTGCTGCGCTTTGCCCAGGTCGCCGTGGAGGGGGAGCAGGGCCAGGTTCCGGCAGCTCTCGTCTTCGCCAAGTCGACGCAGAGCCAGGGCGATCTCGCCGCCACCGGGCAGAAAGGCGAGGATATCACCGGACCGCTGCCGCACCACCCGGCCAATAGCGGCGGCAACCGCCTCGGAGATCGACCCCGCCACCGGCCGCCCTACATAGTCGATGTCCACCGCGTGGCTATGCCCCTCACAACTGATCACTGGAACACCGCCGAGCAGGGCGGCAATGGGAGCGGCGTCAAGGGTTGCCGACATCACCAAGAGACGCAGATCCTCCCTCAATTGGCAAAGATCAAGGCACAGGGCCAGGGCGAGATCGGCATGGATGGAGCGCTCGTGGAACTCATCGAAGATGATCAAGCCGACGCCGGGCAGTTCGCCGCCATTTTGCAATCGCCGGGTGAGGATGCCCTCGGTCAACACCTCTATTCTCGTCTCCGCCGAGATGCGCCGCTCGTGGCGAATCTGGTAGCCGACCGTCTGCCCCACTTCTTCGCCGAGCAGCTCAGCCATGCGCGCCGCCGCCAGCCGTGCCGCCAGCCGCCGTGGTTCGAGCACGACAATGGCCTTGCCCCGTAGCCAGGGTTGGTGGCGCAGGGCCAGGGGGACGAGGGTGGTTTTGCCCGAACCGGGCGGGGCGGAGAGTACCGCCGACCCTACAGCCAACACCTCGGCAAGTTGGTTGAGGACACCATGGATGGGCAGTTGTGGCAGCACGCAAATATCCTCCTCGGAACAATACCCAGCGGTGGCGAAGACCATCAGTTCCCCCCAGGAATGGCAGACGGCGAGAGGTTTGTTGCTCTCGACGCCACTGACAGAGGGGAAAATTCAATTGAAAAGAACCGGCAAACACGATAGGATCGGGCAAACTTGCCGCACCGGCCGCCTCCGGCCCTCCCCTTCCTGGATGAACCGTTGATAGCACCGTTTCTCTTTTTTTACAACCTCGCCTGGACTGTGGCGCTGCCTTTCCCCCGCCGTCATCCCCGCCTTCAGCCGGGTTGGCCGGAGCGGACGCTGCAGAGCGGACCCAGTGGCCCCTTCGATGTGTGGATTCAGGCGGCTTCGGGCGGCGAGGCGCTGCTGGTCAATATGATCCTCGACGAGTTGGCAGCGATGGCTCTCCCGCATAAACCGCTCACCGTCCTTGCCACCTCCGGTACCCAGCAAGGGGTCGACAGCATCAACAAGGCGCTCAACAGC
>CAYSON010000048.1:4300-11435 GCA_964432635.1 uncultured Desulfopila sp. | reverse complement strand
AGATGGGCCATGGCCACCTGCCCTGGACGCGGTTCGTAACCGGGAAAGACCTGGGCGATTGCGCCGCCTGGGGCGAATATGGTTTGGAGATCGGGCATTTGGGTGAATAGGGGTCAGGTCTCAACTCTTGACAGGCGCTGCAGGTTTCTCAGCTTATCCCGATTGACAATTGCGCCTGTCAAGAGTTGAGACCTGACCCCTGTGTAAAAATATCTGTAGCCAAATATACCTTAGATCGAGAGCAAGAGTAATAGTTTTGCAGAGTGCGGGCTTTTTTGCTACAACAGAGGAGGTACTTGATTTTTTATTGTGGTAACGGACGATATTTCCCCTTGCTCCCATGGTCGAAATCCCTCTCACTCCTCCGCAGTCGCCCACCTTGACCACCACCGACTTGCTCGGTCCGGGTGAGGTCATTGCCGTGGTCGACGACTCGCCGGAGATCGTCCTGCTTCTCTGCCACTATCTCGGCAGCCAGGGCTATGCGGTGGTGCGCGCCGCCAACGCCGGAGAATTCTACCAGCACCTCAATTCGCGCAAGATTGCCCTGGTTCTCCTCGATATCGAGCTTCCCGACCGCAACGGCAACGAGATCCTTGGCGATATCGCCCCGCGCTTTCCCGACCTGGGCATCATCATGGTGACCGGAACCACCGATATCCAGGTGGCTCTCAACTGCCTCCGCCTCGGCGCCGACGATTACCTCATCAAACCGGTCAATATCAAACAGTTTTTGCACACCGTCGACAGCGCCTTGAACAAACGGCGACTAGCTATCAACAACCGTATCTTCCAGCAGGAGTTGGAGAAGACCAACGCCCGCATGCGTTTTCTGCACCACCTTAACCTGAAGATGAACGCCGCCTACCTCAATACGGTCGAACTGCGCGGCATCCTCCGGGCGATTCTGGTGGGGATCACCTCCGAAGATGGGCTGGGCTTCAACCGCGCCTTTCTCGCCCTCTTCCGCCCGGACGATGGATTTCTTGAGGGCGTTTTGGCGGTGGGCCCGGCCTCCCGCGAGGAAGCCGGCCGAGTGTGGCATTCGATCAAGGAGAAAGGCCTGCAACTTGATGATATTCTTTTAGACATCAAAGAGAGATCAATCGATCTTGATATCGGTGTCAACGACATCATCAAGACCCTGCGAGTGTCACCTACGGAGCACGATCATGTGCTCATTCACGCCGGACGCCACAACCAGACAATCATGGTCTGCGATGGCAGCGCTTTCGGCTGTCTCGTTCCCGAGGAACTGCTAGGGCTGCTCGGCGAGCGCTCTTTTGCGGTGGTGCCGCTCTACGCGCCCGGCAAGGCGCTGGGGGTGATGATCGTCGACAACTTCGTCACCGGTGCGGCAATTACCAGCGAGGATCTCAGCGGCCTGAAGATCTTTGCCAGCCAGGCCAGCCTGGCCATCGAGCACAGTCGCCTTTACCAGGCCATGGCGGAAAAGATTGATGCCTTGGAGATTGTTACCCAGGAACTGGAAAAGAGCAAGGACCTGCTCATTGCGGCGGAGCGTAGCGCAGCCATCGGCCATATGTCGGCGCAGCTCTTGCACGCCATCAGAAATCCTTTGACCTCCATCGGCGCCACCTCCAGGCTTCTGGCCAAACGAGCCACCGACGAGCAGTTCGGCGCATATCTCAACGTTATCACTCAGGAGGCCGGCAAGATTGAGAACACCCTCGAGGATCTCTTCAGTTTTGTCGAAGAAAAACAGTATTCCTTCGAGAGCCTGCCGCTGTATCCGATCATCCGTAAAAGTTTGATGATCTTTTATATGACCATGAAGCAGCACAACATCACCTATCATCTGGATCTCGAAGGCACAGGTCCGTCACTGATGGTGGATGAGAATAAGCTGCGCCAGCTCTTTCTGCACCTCATCAAGAACAGCATCGAGGCAATGCCCCATGGCGGCGAACTGAGGATTACGGCCGCGGAAGAAGAACGCAGAGTAACCGTTATCATCTCCGACACCGGGCCGGGGATTCCCGCCGAAGCCCTGGCCCATGTCAAGGATCCCTTCTTTACCACCAAAACTTACGGCAACGGTTTGGGACTGGCTTTGGTCGATCAGATCGTCCATGGCCATGGCGGCACCTTTCTCATCAAGGAAGGCCGGGTCTGCGGCACCGAAGTTGTGGTCAACCTGCCTCAAACCGCTTCAAGCGCGCCGCGCCGAGAAAACACCCCCCAATAAGGCCAAACAGGCGGCAAAGAGAAAGGTGGTTTTTACCGCCAGGACAAAGGCGCCGTGGTCATTAACTGTGTAGGCCGAAAATTCCGTGCCGCCACTGTAAAAGGTAAACCACCACGACAACAGCGTTGCGGCCAGGGTGGCACCAATGACCATGCCAAAGTTGCGGGCGGTGGCGAGAATTCCGGCAGTGATGCCGGTCCACAGCTCATCCACCTGGGAAAGCACCGAGGCGCTATTGGGGGTCAGGAACACCGATTGCCCGGCGCCGAGGAGGGCGAGGAACAGCGCCACTTCGCCCAGCTTACTCTCCCCATTCAGGGAGGCCATGCCGAGCAAAGCCAAACAACACAGGCCAAGACCGGCGGTGGTCAGAAACCTGGCGCCGATTTTATCGTACAACAGGCCTGACAAGGGTGAGAGGAGGATAAGCATGGCCGGTACTGCGGTCATCACCTCGCCGACCTCCTTGACCGGTAGCTGCAACGCATAGGTGAGATAGAACGGGGTGACCACGAGGACGATAAACATGGTGGCAAACGACAAGGCGGCGGTGAGCACCGCTACCCAATAGTAGCGCTGGCGCAACAACTGCAGGGGAAGAATGGGATGTCGAGCCCGGCCTTCGATGCGCACAAAGCACCACAGCAGGCTCACCCAAGCAAGCGCCACCAGCAGATTGGCGATTTCGAGTAACCGATCGAGGCGATGAAGAAGCGTTAACCCCACCACCACCAAGGCGACCCAACAACAACTGCCCAACCAATCAAAAGCGCTTTTCTCCTTGGCAACGATCCCCCCCAGCCTGTGCAAACCAAAGGCCCAGCTCAACAGCACGACCAGCAGACAAACGGGCAGGCTGACCAAAAAGATCAGGCGCCAGGAGGCATGGTGCAAGATCAGGCCACTGAGCAATGGTCCGCTCAACAACCCACAGGCGGTGGCAATACCAACCAAACCGAGGCTGCGCCCGAGGTGGTCGGTGGGAAAAACCATTTTAATCAAGGCGGGCCCGGTGGCCATCATCATCGCCGCACCCAGGGCCTGGAGAAAACGGCTGGCGAGGAGCAGCAGAAAACTTTGTGCGAAATAACAGAAAAGTGACCCCAGGGCAAAGATGACAACACCGAGCAGATAGACCCTGCCCCGCCCCAGGGAGTCGGCAAGACGCCCCCAGAAAACCAGGGTTACGGTAATGGTCCCCAGATAGACGGAGACGAGAGACTCCGCCTCCTGGAGGGTCAAGGAAAAGGTGCGGAGGATGGTCGGCAAGGCGACATTGATCATGCCGCTATCCATGGTGGAGAGAAAGACCCCGGTCATCACCAGCGCCAGGACCAGTCGGCACTCAGACCTATTGTGCATGGTTTTCTGCGGAGAATTACAAACGAAAAAAACCCGGTGGAGTTTCCTCCACCGGGTTTTTATAAGGTACTGCGAACTACCTCGTACAGAGCCTCAAACTAGAACTTCAGAGACAAACGTACACCACCCTCGATAACGTCGTCGCTATTAGGAGTGGCATCACCGGTGATCAGGTAGGCGAGGATTGCCTCGGCGGTGAGGTTGTCATAGATGTTGTAAGAGACTTTGCCGTCAAACTCCCAGCCGAGCTCGGTGTCGCCAGCGATGTTGTCCTCAACCAGAGAGGCATACCAGATGTCGAAGTCGAGTTTCAGTTTATCCATCGGCTTGATGGTCACACCAGCGTTACCGGCCCAGATATTGCTGATACCGTCAGCAGGGGATCCGGCGGAAGCACGGTTATCAAACACACCAAGACCCATGATCTCCGACCAGTAGTAAGAACGGCCGGGAGCGGTTACGAAGGCATCGTTCTCGCCATCGCGAAGATCATCATCGCCGCTGGAATAGAAGAACTGGCCATGTGCGATACCGGCATCAACGCCGACGGCACCAAGATAGCCGGCATTGTCAGCACCTGCTACATCGCCGCCATTGTAGATAGCGGTTGCCCAGACAGAGACAGTTCCGAATTTCATGTCGGCATCAACGCCGAGGTACCAGTTGGCGGTATCCTCAACTGCCACGCTCAACGTGCCGACCTTGAGTTCTGCATTAGCGATGTCATGATATACGAAATAGGGGGTAACCGACATGCTGTCATTGATCTTGACAACTGCCATTGCCGCAAGAATATTCATGTCAGCGGCGCCGGGGGTGGCGCCATCAAAACCCTGAGTATCCTCGTTCAGGGCATTTACCCAGACCAGCGGCACGGTGACGTTGCCAAATTTGCCGGTAGCGATAACGCCGGAGAAGTCGTCGTCAAAGATGAAGCCACGGGCGATAGTAGCGCCCTGGATACCAACCTTGGCGTTAAAGGCCGGTCCCATGTTGAAATCGGCATAGGAGTTCTTCACCCGCCAGTTGCCTTTACCGTCGGCGCCGATATCACCACCATTGGTATCACCCCAACCGGTGTTGAATTCAAATTTATTGACGAATTTGAAATCGTCGCTGAATTTGGCGGTGTAGAACAGACGGGTACGGGTATCAACATACTCGCGGCTGGAAGTGGTGTCTTTGCCTGCTGCCATGTTATCTTCAAAGGTAAAACGGGTACGCCAGTATCCACCGAACTGATTCTCAATGGCGGCAGAGGCGGTTGTGACAACGCCGCCAACCATCATGAGACCTACGGCTGAAGCAATGATTTTCTTCATTTTCTCTCTCCTGAAGTCGTTATTTTGGCCTCCTCACGGAGGCCGCTATCCCCTTACCCGGCCAGACGGTCTGACCACCAGCCGCCCCTTCCCAGCAATGAGGAAGGAAGAATCCGGAAAGGTTATTTCAAGTCTGATGCTAAGTTATACGTGGGCCAGCCCTTTGTCAAGATTTTTTTACCGGTCGGTATAGTTTTTTTTACCCCTCCCACAGTCAATTATCACTTGGTTTTTCCCGGAGAAAATTGCAGCTCATAAACCGTAAGTTGCGTTTCTCCCACCCCCGGCAGCAGACCGGTCCAGGAACCGCTCTGCGGTAGATGGGCAACGGAGAGGCCGGCATCAATGACACCATCGCTCGTGGTGGCGGGTCGCCACAAGCCACCCGGCGTCTTCGCCGACAAGGAAAAGCCGACAATATAACCGCGAAAGGAACTACTGCGCCAGGCCTCGACCATCGCCTCACCGTTCCAGGTCAGTCCGACGACGACGCCGTCACTGTAGATGCGCATCTTCTCAAGAAAGCTGAGCACCGACTGGGAACTCTGATTAACCACCACCTCTTCACGTCCATTGCCATCGACATCACTTACTAGCAAACGTCCCGGCACGAAAGACATTTGCCGCTGAAAGTCTTCGTCGATGGTGAAATTTTTGCGGTCCTGATCGTTGACCGCCCCGGCACGACTCGGCCCAAGATAGACCTTACTGCCGCCGTAGTTGTTCTTGCTTACCCACAACAGTTCGTTGGTGCTGTTATACACCTTCATCCGTTCCTTGCCATCAATGGCGATAGTCTCGTAGCTGCGATCTCCGTCGAGATCAGCGTAGACGAAATCGAACAGATTGACACCATTCGGCAGTGGCATACGCTCTATTTCGACAATCCCCTGGCCGTCTTTTTGCTCAAGCAGATAGACCCCCGCCTTGAGCAATTCGGCCTTGTCCAGGCCCCTTTTTTGGCCAGCCAAGCGCCAGCCTTTCCCAGGAAGAGCGATGGGGCGGAGATACCAGGGGATATTTGCGGCGGTGACGACAAATTGAGATGTCGCCTGCTGCCAGTCGACAATAGTCGAAGAGACAGCGAAGCCGTCGGTGCAACTGAGATAGATCTCCTGGCGCCCATCGTTATTGAGATCAGCCAGATTCATAGCATGGCACTCCAGAGCCGCCGCAAGTTTGGCCCCTCCCGCCTTGACGATGTTTTTCCCCTCAAGGCGATAGAGTTCCAGGGTGGTCCCGGACAGGACCACCATCTCCTCGTCGCCACCCCCATCAACATCACCCGCGGCAAAGGCGCGAATCTCCCCGTCGCGGACAAGGTTTTTCTTGCCTTCCTTAGCTTTCACCGCAATGCTGCTGCCGACTGCTCCAACGATGGTTCCAGTATGCTGGCTCTTTTTGTATGCTGCCTCGGGATGAGCGGTGATAAAAGCGGAGACCCCCTCGCCACCACCCGGCACGGCTTCCTGCTTCGGCGCCTGCGGTGTCTCCGGAGCGAGGGCCAGGGCGATCTCGGCAACCAGTCGCTCGAGTTCGGGAAGAAGATTATCTGGATTTTTGACCAGTCTCTCAAATCGCAGCGCCTCTTTTTCGACGGCCATGGGATAGACGGTCACCTGGATACTCAGCCCGCCTTTCAAGCCATAGAGGCCCCCCGAAACCAGGTAATCGGCAACGCCCTTGGCTTTTTCCCCGGGCTGACGATTTTTCAGGGCGGTAAGCTCCTGCTCACTCAAGGAACGGTCAAGCACCGCCAATCCAGGCCTTGCCGCCAGCCGACTGGTCATGATGCCGCGTACACTGTCGCGAAGATAAGCGTAGGAGCCAGCCGAGGTGGTATCGAAAACTGTAAAAATCAGGGTACTACTTCTTTTCTCGGTTTGGCAGTTGCCGCTTCCGGCGACGACTATCAAGGCAACGAGAAAAAAGAGTGCTATGGCGTTTTTCCACATGGAAAGCTCCTCAAGAGATCGTAAGAACATCAAGATAGCGTGTTTCGCCGAACACATGGAGGAGCGACCATACCAACAAAGGTCCTTCAAAAGCGCCTCTCCTTTCCAACCATTTTTCAAAAAACAACGAGCTACATATATCGTAAAACATGGGGACAGGCAAGCCATTCCCGGGCAAAACGCCCTCCGCACGTCTTCTCCTTCGCTTATGGTGTCATATTGCCTTCCTTGCGGTCACCCCTTAGGTCTCGGCGACAAGCGATCCGGCAACCATCTTTCCTCTTGAC
>CAYSON010000048.1:0-4290 GCA_964432635.1 uncultured Desulfopila sp. | reverse complement strand
AACTATTAAAGTTCAGTTTTTTGAACCCTCCTTCCGAAAGGGTGCAAACACCTCACCCTCTCGAGGCATTTATGGCAATGAAAACCTCAATTTCCTTAAAGTTGGCCATATCGCTTACCCTGTTGGCGACTCCGGTAGTGGCCCAGGACCTCGGTACCCATAGTGCCTACAAGGTCACCTCCTACGATCTCAGCAGTCTCCTCAACAACCAAGACGGGACAACCTCTCGTTATTTGGTTGATTTCAAGCCGTTGTTGATCACCAATAACGTCTCCGATATCCTTTCCAGCGAGCATTTCGGCAAAGTCTCCCTGGGCAAGGAGGCACCAGATAATGTCACCCAAGGAATAGCGCTTTCAGCCACTTTCGACGCCACCCGCAAAATCTCGGTGCAAGGTGCCTTTGGCATCACCCGCAACCACTGGGTTTCCGACGCGTTCAGCAGCGACAGTGAGGCCAGTTGGGAAGCCAACCTCGGGGTGATCTACAAATTTCTCGACTATCTCTCCTATGAGCTGCACTTCGGCTATATGGACACCGGTAGTATGTTCATCGACCGAAGCAGCTATAGCAACACAGAAAGCATCATCATGGTGAGCAACCGGCTCACCATGAGCTTTTAAGCTAAGCCTCGCACCTGTTACTCAACAAAACACCCTCCGTTGCCAACGACAAGCGTTGCCGTTGTCGAACCGCGTTGCCACAGGCTTATTTTCGGCCCAGGTGAAGGTGGCGAGCGAGCAACTGTATGTCCGCCCAAGCGGTTTGTTTCATCTCGGGATTTTGCAAAAGGTAGGTTGGGTGATAGGTGGCGAGCACCGCCAGGCGCCGTCCCCCATCTCCTTCGCAATACTGTATCTTCCCACGTACCCTGGTAAAATTTGCGGTCTCGCCAAGCACCGCACGGGTTGCCACGCTGCCCATGGTGACAACCAGTTCCGGCGAGGCTGCCGACAGTTGCCGCAACAAATAGGAGCGGCAGCACTGCACCTGTCCTTCTTGTGGATCGCTTCCCGCCGGCAGGGCGCATTTGACGACATTGGTAATAAAGGTCTCCTCCACGGACAGATGTATAGCCGAGAACATCCTTGAGAGCATTGCGTCCTGCTCAACTCCGAAAAGTCGACCCGGCGGCAACTCCCCCTGCTGGTCGGCCATCAGCCAATGGCCGACCACAAACACTCGCATATTCTCCGCTCCCTGCCCAGGAACCGGGTAGAGACGTTGCCGGCACAAAGTACAAGCCTGACAGGTTTGAACCTCCTCGGCAATGTCGGCCAGATGCACCAGGCTGTGCGGTTTGACTGCCTTGCCGTGCTTAGTCGCGCCGGTGGTATTGCGCTCCACCACCGGCCCAGGACCGTCTCCAGCGAATTGCCCAGCGACCAGCGGAGGCTGCCAGCGAAGCAATCCCTCGCCGCCGGCGGTCTTGGGATAACTGTCTATGCCGACTTGGCGGTGGTAGCGCAGTAGGGCACGCAACCGGGTCAGCAGGCTCTTGCTGTCGGCCACTTCCGAAGTGAGTTGGTCGGTCATCGCTGGAAAGGGAAATGGCTGATAGCCCAACTGCCACCATCTCTACCGGCCCTGCCGCGGAAATTGCCATAGTAGTGAAAGACCATCGATTTCGCCCCTCCCGGTTGCCCTTGCTCCATCTTCAGCGGCAAACTCGCCGGGGTGTACCCGTAGGCAGGTATAACCGGGGTTATGTCATATGTTTCAAGTACTTTGCCGTCACCATCGAGAAAACTGACATAAAAAAAGAACGAGGTGATGACGGGAAAGCTGTTGGTAATTGAACTGTCGAATACCAATCGCCCATCGAGCGAACACCTGCCATCCCTGCAGGACAGAGAGTAACTGACATTGACTTCGCCAGCAGCCCAGATCCCTTTGACACGATCCTCAGCCAGCGCGATTCTCTCCTCTTTGCTGGTGACCATCATGCCAGGCTCCGGCCGAAGAAAGCCTGCACATCCGGCCATAAGCAGCACCGCCAGGCTGGCGGCGATTGCCACCACGCGCATGGGTTGCATCATAGTAGTTCCTCCTTGTACCACAGGGTATAAGTTTTGTTTGAGCAGTCAAGCTGCTCAACTCAGCTTTAAAGTTTCTGCCTGCCCCAGCGACCATCATTCCCGTCATTGACGGGATGAAAATCACGGCACAGGTCGATTTTCTCCTTTGAGTTTCTGCCCAGGCGTCCTTATTGTGGTGCCAAGGAACCGCGACGCACGGCAATGGCCGTAGCGACCCTCTTGTGATGAGCAAAGGAGAAAGGACATGCCCATTTACGAATACAAATGTACGGACTGCGCAACCGTTTTTGAGATATTAACCACATCGGAACATCGCGACAACGAAGTTCGTTGTCAAAAATGCAACGGCCCCCAGGTGGTCAAGCTGCTTTCCGCTTCCTCCGTCCGCAAGGGGTCGGGACTCGCCCCGCTTCCCTCGGCAGGTCCTGGTTGCGGCGGCCGCTCCGGCTTCTCCTGAGCAGCCTGACATCGGCTCCGGGCGAGCCTCTCAATATCTTTACTGCTCTTTGGCCGATTTCTTCGGCGCGAACTCGAAAACCCGCTCGTTTTTCTTGAGCAGGTTGTGTTGGCGACGGGCGACCTCCTCAAGGTATGCAGGATCGTTTTGCAGTTTATCAATCTCCTGTTGCAGCTGAGCGTTGGTCGCTTCCAGTTGCCGATTCTGTTCCTGCAGACTTTGTACCTCCGCGCGTTTTTTCCAGATCACCATCAAGCCGGAACCGGGAGCAAGGAACATCCACGCAAGAAAAAAGACCAAGAGACCAATGGAGATCTTCACCAACCGCCGCTGCTGAATCGGCGTCAGCTTACGCTTTGGCGGCCCCCTTCTTCTCATCAATGAATTCATCATGACCACACCGTTATGACCTTATCCCCTGCGCCCACAACACGCCCCCTGGTTCTCGTCAGCGCCTGCCTGGTCGGCCTGTGCACCCGTTACGACGGCAAGATCGTTGACAATCCAGCTTGCCGCAAGCAGCTTGCCGAGGTTGTCTGGATCCCTTTTTGTCCGGAACAACTCGGGGGCTTGCCGACGCCACGCGAGGCCGCTGATATCGTCGGCGGCAACGGCGAGGACGTTTTGACCGGACACGCCAGAGTGCTTGGCAAATCCGGAGCCGATTACAGCGAAGCCTTTATCCGCGGCGCCAGACAGGTCCTCCACCTGGCCCAAAGTCAACAGGTCAGTGGTGTGCTGTTGAAGGCCCGCAGTCCCTCCTGTGGGGTCAGCGGCACCATTGGCGTTACCGCCGCCCTGCTCCGCGAGGCCGGCTTACCCCTGATCGAGTTCTGAGGGTTTTCCTACCACGCCCCCCTCGCCGATACCAAACAAACGCAATATAATAATACCCGTCTCGTAGAGCAGATAAAGTGGCCCCCCCATCAATGCCATGTTGACGATATCCGGGGTGGGGGTGAGGATCGCCGAGGCTATGGCCATGACCAACACCGCATAGCGCCGGTTCTTTTCATAGAAGCGTCGCCCAAGCAGCCCGATCCTGGCGAAAAACACCATCACTATAGGTAATTGGAAGATGATGCCGAAGGCCAGGATGAATAGCGCGATAAAGGTGACGAACTGATTGACCGAGATCACCGGCCGTAGTTCTTCGGAACTAAAACCGAGCAGGAAGGTGATGCCGAAGGGCAAGGTGATGAAATAGCAAAAGGCGATGCCCCCATAGAAAAACAGGCAGGTACACATCACAAAAAAAAGCACTTGCTTGCCTGGAACCCTGAAAACCCTCCCCATGGCCCGCCAAATAACGATGGTCAGCCATGGCATGAGCACCAGCAGGGCGGCGAAGAACGACAGGGTGACGTGGGCGAGAAAAGGGCCGGCAACCGAGAAGAAATAGAGCTTGGTGTCGAGATGGTGTTGCACGAACTGCAGGAGATGCGGGGAAAGCACAAAGATCGCAAGCGTCGCCAGGCCGGTGGACAAAGCGAGATTGCGTATCGATTTACGCAGTTCGATGATCAGGGAGACGATTTTCGGGCGCTCGGCCATGGGCGATAAATATTAAGTGGAAAAACCGGTGAATTTAATGGTCAGCATCGTCGACGGCCAGCGCACGACAAAGCGGAGTCACGGGACCATGGTGGAAATTGCCCATAACCCGGCCGACAAGGGTAGCAGACCAATGGCGAAAAAGCAATTCGATAGCGGTTGCTTTCCGGAAAGCACCGTGATAAAGCTGAGTTGAGCTGCTTGCCTGCTCAAACGAAACTTATGCCCTTGTGGTATAAA
>CAYSON010000047.1:0-11893 GCA_964432635.1 uncultured Desulfopila sp. | reverse complement strand
GTTCTACGTGCAGATCGGTTCTTTCGCCAAGCAGCATAACGCCCTGCGCCTGCAGAAACGCTTTGCCGAGGCCGGCCATACCGCCACCATCGAACAAGCACTGAAGGCCGAGGATCTTTTCTTCCGTGTCCAGGTCTATGTCGGCAAGACTCTGCAAACCGCCCAGACTGCGGAAAAAGCCCTCTGGGAGCGCGGGTACAAAGGGGCTTTCGTCATCGCCCGCTGAGCTTAGGGGCCGTCAAGAAATCCCAATACCCTGCCCATTTCTTTACAGCCGCTTATGCCAAAATCACGTCGAATTGGACGAGGTAATTTTGAACGATTGCTTAGCGACAACTTGCAGCAACGCCTCTAGGCGATGATGATCCTTGACTCCCGGAAGCGTCTCTATCCCGGAATTGATATCGACGGCATAGGGTTGTACTTCCTCGATGGCTCGCCCAACGTTTTCCGGTGCCAGGCCACCGGCAAGAAACAGCGGCCTGGCGAGTTCCAGCCTGGCAATCAGTGACCAATCAAAGATCTCCCCGGTCCCTCCCGGTGCTCCCTTGACATAGGTGTCGAGAAGAAAGGCTTCGACACAATCGGCATAGGGTGCGAAGTCCGCCGCCGTGCTTTCCCTTCCCACCCGAAAGGCCTTGAGCAGACCGCAGTGCGGAAGAACTTTTTTCACCTCGCGACAAAACTCTGGGGTCTCTTTACCATGCAGCTGCACCATGGAAAGGCCGCAGGCAGCACAGGCAGCGATCTCCTCGACGGAGGCATCGACAAATACCCCAACCCGGTCAATCAGCGGTGGCAGCTGGGCTATAATCGCCTCTGCTCCGGCCCGGTTGATATATCGCGGGCTTTTGGAAAAAAAAATGAAACCCAGGGCATCGATGCCCAGGTGCACCGCTGCCAAGGCATCCTTCAGGCGAGTGGTGCCGCACATCTTCACTCTGGTCCTCCGCCATCGCCGATCCACTGGAAGCATCGCCGTTACTCCCGCAAGGTCCGCAACAGATCGCTGCCGCTGCCGGCCCGCATCAGACTCTCGCCGACCAAGGCGGCGGCAATGCCTTCATCGCGGAGACGGCGAAAGTCCTCGGCCGATTGTAAACCGGACTCGCTCACCACCGGAATAGCTTTTGGAATCAGCTTTTTCAAACGGAAGGTGGTGGCAATGTCGACCACAAAGGTATTGAGGTTGCGATTGTTGATGCCGATCAAGCGGCTCTCCGCGCGTAGGGCTCGTTCGGTCTCCTCCTCGTCGTGCACCTCCACCAGTACATCCATGCCAAGTTCCTCGGCCATCACCCGAAAGTCGCGCAGCTGTAGAGTGTCGAGTATCGCCGCGATGAGCAGAATGGCATCAGCGCCATGGGCCCGGGCTTCTTCTATCTGCAGCTCATCGATGATGAAATCTTTACGCAGCACCGGCAGGGGCACCTCTCGGCGCACCTCCATGAGATAGCCGAGCGAGCCCTGAAAGAAGTCGACATCGGTGAGGACCGAGATGGCCTGGGCCCCCTGACGATAATAGTTGGCAGCTATTTCAGTCGGCTGGAAGTCGGCACAGATCACCCCCTTTGAGGGCGAGGCCTTCTTGACCTCAGCGATAATCGCCACCCCCTCGAACTCCACCAAACTGCGATGAAAGCCGCGATGGGGAGGAGGGGTCGTGTCTTTGAAGGCCTCTGGCAAGACGATCCCCCGGCACCGCAGCTCAGCCACCTCGCTTCGCTTTCTTTCGACAATGGTTTGTAGAATCATAGACATGCCGTATTCACTTGCCGTATTGTTTGCAAAATTCCACCAAACCTTCGAGTTTCTTCTTGGCGGCGCCGGAGGCGACGAGATGCCGGGCCATCTCCACCCCGTGCTTGATATCGACGCAGAGGCCTGCGGCATGCAAGGCGGCGCCGCTGTTGAGCAGCACCATGTCGAGTCGCGGCCCGGCCTCACCGGCCAGCACCTGCCGCACCTGCTGCGCCGACTCAGCCGGGGTTGCCCCGCCCTGAATTTCGTCAAGACCGGCCCGTTGCAAACCGACATCCTCGGGAACGATGGTGTAGTTGCTTACCTGACCGTCTCGCCCGTCGGCTATATGGCTGGTGCCGGTGATGGTCAGTTCGTCGAGATTTCCCTCGCCCCACACCACCAAAGTCCGCTTCATGCCGAGCCGCACCAGCACCTCGGCCAGGGTGGTGGTCAGTTCCCGGGAGAAAACCCCGGTCAGTTGCACGTTGGCCCCGGCCGGGTTGGTCATCGGCCCGAGGACGTTGAAGATCGAGCGGATGCCGATCTCCCGGCGCGGCCCGATGGCATGTTTCATCGCCCCGTGCAACAGCGGAGCAAAGAGAAAACCAATGCCGACGCTGCGGACAGACGCCGCCACCGCCGTCGCTGGCATGGTGAGATCGACGCCCAGGGCCTCGAGCACGTCGGCGCTGCCGCAGCGCGAGGATACCGCCCGATTGCCATGCTTGGCCACCGGAATGCCGGCGGCGGCGACGACAAAGGCGGTGGTGGTGGAGACATTGAAGGTGCCGGCACCATCGCCGCCGGTACCGACGATGTCCATCAGCACCTGCCCTGCTGAGGTATCGACACCGGTATCGACAAAGGTTGCCTTGTCGCGCATCACCCGCACCGCACCGACAATTTCGTCAACCGACTCTCCCTTCATACGCAGGGCGGTGATAAAGGAGCCGATCTGTGCATCGGTGGCCATTCCCTCCATGATCTCGTTCATCACCGACACCATCTCAAATTCTCCGAGATCGATGCCGGACACCACTTTACTGATCGCCTGCTTGATATTCATAGGTTGTGCTCCAGAAAAACATGAAAAGCCGAAAGTCAGGTCACCGGCGCAACATCTCCGGGTAATGCGGAGACATGAAATTCTTGAGCAGGATGATCCCGGCAGGAGTCATGATCGATTCGGGATGAAACTGGACCCCTTCCACCGCCAGATGTCGATGACGCAGCCCCATCAACTCCCCCTGGTCGCTGCGGCAGGTCACCTCGAGACAATCGGGGAGGTCGCTTTCCTGCACCAGCAGGGAGTGGTAGCGCATCCCGTCGAAAGGATTGGGCAGATCGGTGAAGACCCCTTTCCCGCCGTGGGACATCGGGCTGGTTTTGCCGTGCATGATCCGCCCTGCCCTAACCACCGTGCCGCCAAAGGCCTCGCCGATGGCCTGATGGCCAAGACACACCCCAAGCAGGGGAATCTTGCCAGCAAAATGGCTGATCGCCGTTATCGAGATCCCTGCCTCCTTGGGGGTACAGGGACCAGGGGAGACGAGCAGTCTCTCCGGGGCCAGGGCCTCGATCTCGGCGATGGATATTTTATCGTTTCTAAAGACGCGGATGTCGTACTGGCGTCCCTCACTGAGGCCGTTGGCGGCGACGGTCTGGACGATGTTATAGGTAAACGAATCGTAGTTATCGATGATCAGCAACATGTCAAAACCCCTTCTCTACCAGTTCCACGGCACGACGCAAGGCCAGGGATTTATTGATGGTTTCCTCGTATTCCGCCTCGGCTCTGGAGTCGGCGACGATACCTGCCCCCGCCTGAATATATAATTTTCCCCTGGAGAGGACGAAGGTGCGGATGGTGATGCAGAAATCCATGTTGCCGGAGAAGCCAAAATACCCGACCGAACCGGCGTAGGCCCCGCGTCGATCCGGCTCGAGCTCGTCAATGATCTGCATTGCCCGGATCTTGGGAGCGCCACTGACCGTTCCGGCGGGGAAACAGGCGGCGAGTACGTCGAATTGATCCTTGCCCTCGGCGATCTCGCCATGGATGCCGGACACTAGATGCATGACGTGGCTGTAGCGTTCGACCATCAGCAGGTCGCGCACCTGGACCCGTCCTCCCTTGGCCACCCGCCCGACATCGTTGCGGCCAAGATCGACCAGCATCAGATGTTCGGCGGTCTCCTTGGGGTCGGCGAGCAGTTCCCGCTCCAGGGCGAGATCCTCCTCGACCCCGACCCCGCGCCGTCTGGTACCGGCTATCGGCCGCAGCTCGATGTCCTCACCATCTTTTCTGACCAGAATTTCCGGTGACGAGCCGATCTGGATAACGTCGCCGAACCGGAGATAAAAGAGGTAAGGACTGGGGTTGATATGGCGCAGAGCTCGGTACAGCACCAGCGGAGGCGCCGTTGTTGACGCGGAAAAGCGCTGCGATAGCACCACCTGGATAATATCACCGGCAAGGATATATTCCTTGGCGCGCTCGACCATGTCCATGAACTGTTGGCGGTTCATGTTCGAGTCAAAGACATGCTCGGGCACACCCTGACCGCTTTCGGTAAAGAACGAGTGAGGCACCGGCCTTTTGATCGCGGCAATGACCTCGGCTACCAGCCGGCAGGCCTCACTATAGAGCACCCGGCCATCACGACCGTCATTATAAGTCCAGCAGACCACGGTGATCAGCTGCTTGAGGCTGTCGTGAACGAGGACGATCTTCGGTACCATGAAGGCGGAATCAGGCAGCGGCACGGTCGGCTTGTCGCTTGGCAATTCTTCAATGAAGCGCACCATGTCATAGCCGAGATATCCGACCGCCCCGCCACAGAAGCGCGGTAGCTCGGCCGAGTCGGCGGCATGAAGCTCAGCGATGAGAGCCTTGAGGGCGTCCAGGGGGTTGGCATGAGAGATCTGCTCGGTAAAACCGTCCCGGGCCCACGCCACCCTGACCTCATCCGCCGATGAACGAAAGGTGAGAATCGGCTCGTAACCGATAAAAGAAAACCGTCCCCACTTTTCCCCGCCTTCGACACTCTCAAAAAGAAAGGCATGGTCTTTACCCTCGGCAACCTTGGCAAACAAGGTCAAGGGGGTGTCGAGGTCGGCGACCAGCTGCGCCGTTACCGGCACCAAAGAATGTCTGGTCAGGTCGGCGAGGAATTGTTCCTCGTCCGGTCGAAAGGCTGTTGCACTCATTGGTCTCTTCACTATGAAGTTATTGTCGGCGTTACCGATATCTTTGAAAAACGCTCGCACTCTACCAGCAGCAGCGCCGCTTTGTCCAGCCTCGCTCTCAGCAAAAATAAAAAGGCCATGAAATCTTGCGATTCCATGGCCCCAGTTATCTTCTCAGCGCCCGGTCTATCGGGCGGTATGCTATCAGGAGGCGTTCTTCATGGCGTTGACGCGCTTGGTCATACGGGAGATCTTTCTCGAAGCAGTCCGCTTGTGAAGCGTGCCCTTGCTGGCGGTCTTAGCAACCACGGAAATCGCTTTACGAAGGGCCTCTTGTGCCGCTTCGTCGGAACCGGCGACAATTGCTTCGTCGAGGTGACCAACGACGGTCTTGATCTTACTTTTGTTCATTCTATTACGCAGACGCTGCGCTTGGGCCTGACGACTTCTTTTTTCAGCGGATTTATGATTAGCCACGTAGATTCTCCTCCCGAGAATATATCTTTACTTGCAAAACGTTGCTTCTTCTCTCAGATCAAGTTTCGTCCTATAGGTGACGATCCACCGCCGGACCGCAACTGTTGTTGACGAAAGAGCGCAATATATAATGCAACCAAGGAGGGATGTCAACAGATATCCTTGGCGGACAAGATATCCATCCCCTATCGCCATCAGGTATTTGACACCTCCACCCCCGATACGATAAGCTCATTACAAAGAAGGATACTCCAAGGCTCAGGACGAGAGCGGCCAGGCATCAACTCCACCTCATCGTCCCTGTTTACAAGGCATAACGCCCCTCGGCATCCGCTCGCTCACCAAGCCTCGCCCCCCAGGCAAAAAAACATGGGTTTCCCGAAAATTCTCTTTCGCATCGTCGAAAACCGCAGTTGCCCCCTCTTTCAATACGGCGACCTCTTCGAATTATCTGGCATCGCCATCCCGCTAACGAGTGAGGGCGAAAACAGCTTCATCACCACCTCTATCGCCAAATTTCCCCTGGAAAGAAAGATCTGCAAGATCCTCAACGGCGATCTCGGCAAGATCATTATCCAGTATGAGCGGGTCGACAAAATTCCGGTATGCATGATCAGTTGCAGTGGATGCACCGGCTCGGTCAAGCTCGAACACAGCAAGGACGAAAACCTGATAAAAAACGGCGGCATCTCGCTGTCCGAGGAACTGGGCTCGATGATGCACCTGCTCAGCAGTTTCTCCTTTTTCAAGAACATCGATGAGAAACATCTGGAAACGGTGATCAGCTATTTCAGAATCAACAAGTACAAAGCCGGCGAGATGATCATTAAAAAAGGCGATCCGGGAGGACGTTTTTTCATCATCGTCTCCGGAAACGTCAACGTCCTCAATGACGCCGGCATTATCATCTCGACGCTGGATCGAGGTGAAGTCTTCGGCGAAATGAGCCTGATCTGCAACGATGCGGTCAACGCCACCATTCAGGTCAAAGAAGAAAGCACCGTGCTCTATATCAACCAGCCGAATTTTCAGAAAATTATTGACATCTATCCAGCCATTCAGCTCTATTTTTCACGGCTCATGGCGGAACGCCTGATTAAATCCAACAAGATCCGCGCCGAGGACCTCAGCTCGGGGATGATCGGCAACCTCTCGGAAATTCCGGCAGAGGCGCTGTTTCAGACACTCAACATGAACAGCAAGACGGGGATTCTCACCATCACCGACCTGAGCAAAGGCACCGCCCGCTTTTCCTTCCGCCAGGGCTCCCTGATCAAGGCTAAATACGGCGACCATGCCGGCGATCTCGCCTTCTATCAAATTCTCAAGGAAAAATCGGGGCGCTTTCGTTTTACCCCGGGTATCGCCCCGGAAGATTTTTCCACCCCGGAAATCGGCTTCTTCATGAAACTGTTGATGGAAGGAATGCGCCGCATTGACGAAAGCAAAGGGCCAAAGACCAACTGAGCTTTGCTACAGCCCTCTCCATGTTCACTGCTCGACCGCTTAGAGCAGTTTTCCCAGGTAGTTGAAGGTCGGCAATTTCCCGTAGCGGCCGCTGTTGGCCAGGCGTTCCCGCAATTCTTCGAGATAGCGGGCGTTAGGGGTCATGCCGATAATGTCAACCACCGCATAATCAAGCCCAGCATCGCGCAATTCCTGCTGATAAGGGAGCAGAGAAAAGGGCTTGTCACCATGAACAAGGCTGCCGCCGTCAACTTTTTTCAGAACGAAGTGTTCGTTTTTCGGACTGCGTATGGAACGCTGATAGTGGAAATGGTCGGGAGCAAGTCGCGATGTAAAGAGCGCCGGCGAGCCGTAAACGGTCAACCCCACCGCCAAACCACGCTTTACTCCCCAGATCTGGTCGGGTCGACCGGCCAGCTTGACACCGGTGAGAAGCCTCGCCAGGGCTTGCTTATCAAGCTCGATCGCTGCCTGTGCCCCGGCCAGGCCAAGGTCGGCGGCCTTGGCCAGCGCCTGACTGTTGCTGAGATTGCAGGTGTAATCAGCGTAAAGCCCGACCTTCTCGCCCTGAAAAAGACTGCTTTGGCTGAGATGGCCGAGTTGAAAGAGGCGAAAGCCGGAACGAAGCAGCACAGAGAGCTGGCGCCGACAGCGGACAACCTCGCTCTCCGTCAGTTGCGGGGGCAGCGCCCACACCACCGAGCGCATGTTTTTGCCAAGGCCGTTCTTGATTTTTGCCACCTGGCCGAGAAGCGCGGTGGTCATGGGCAAGAGGTAGCGGTCGGGGGTGACGGTACGGTCAAGAACCACTTTGAGCGCATCGGTCTTCAACCACCACTCAAGCGATGCCTGGCGCCTTTCCGCGCGAACGGGTGTCCCCTGTCCGCTCGAGGTCGTCGAGGCCGGCAAAACCTCGGGAAGAATCGACTCCTGCGCCTCGCGGATAGACCGCGCCTTGCTGCGGCGGATAATAGCAAGCTCCGCGGTGGCCTCGGCGATTCCCGGCAAAGACGCCACCGAGCCGGCATCACCACCATCTACCTTGTAGACTTCGACGTGACTGTCGCCGCCCAGAACAAAGCCTGTCGGCAGTGCCAGAGAGACTCTTTCGCCGGCACCTGCCTGTCGCACAGCACCAGCTCCAACGAACAGCGTCTTAACGCGAAAGGCGACTCGCTCGCCGGATGGTTCACGGTGCAGGCGCAGACGATCGCCGATGGCCAGGCCGCTCTTTGCCACAAAGCGACACACCAGCTCTCCCCCAGCTTGCTTGACCGTACCGAATCGGCCTAAGTGCACGCCAAGATTACCGGAATGATAGGGACTGATGGCCTCGGCCGGTTGCGGGGAGAGGAAATAGCCGCTGCCAAGGCGTCGACTCATCGCCTGCTCGATCATCGCTCGAGCAGCGACAATCGCCTCGTCTCGACCATCCGCGGGAGCATCAAGCACCAAGCGATAGGCGCCGACAACCTTTTCAACATAGGTGGCTGATCGCTGGCGACCCTCGATCTTCAATGAGGTGATACCGGTTTCCAGTAATTCCGGCAAGATCTCCAGGGCACTGAGATCGTTCATGGAAAAGAGGTACCGGCTGGCACTGCCATCTTTATCGCCGCGGCCTCTCCCGACCTCGCCGAAGCCCCGCCGACAGGGTTGAACGCACCGGCCACGCAGCCCGCTTTTGCCGCCGAGGTAAGAAGAAAAAAGGCAGAGACCGGAATAGGAAAAGCACATCGCCCCGTGGACGAACACCTCGATTTCGGTGTCACCGCGCCGTGCGGCGATGGCGGATATTTCCTTCACCGTCAATTCTCGCGCCAGAACCACGCGACGGCAGCCAAGTTCAGCGAGATAACGCACCGCCTGATTGTTGTGGGCAAACATCAGGGTCGAAGCATGGAGCGGCAACTCCGGGAAATAGCGTCGTGCCAGGCGAAGCAGCCCAAGATCCTGAACGATCAGTCCGTCCGGCCGCAGCTCCCGCAACAGGGCGAGCAGCTCAATGACCTGTGGCAGCTCGTCTTCGAGCACCAAACTGTTGGCGGCAACAAAGAGTTTTTTCCCGAGTCGCCGGCAGTTGCCGATCATCGCCGCGATTTCTTCAAGACGCAGATCTCGTGAGAGGTTGCGGGCATTGAAACCGGGGGCACCGACATAGATGGCATCGGCACCTCCGTTAAGGGCCGCGCCATAGGTTTCAGCACTACCGGCGGGGGCGAGCAGTTCGACCTTGGCCATCAGCTCTCCACTACCACCTCGCCGCTGTTCCCCTGCGGATCGAGCAGCACCTTGATACGTTCGTTGGCAAGAATGCCCACCGTCATGCCGACGAAGTCGGGCTGGATGGGCAGCTCACGGCCGCCACGGTCGACCAGGGCGGCAAGCTGGATGGTTTTCGGCCGGCCATAATCGATGATCGCGTCCATGGCGGCGCGGATGGTGCGGCCGGTAAAAATGACATCGTCGACCAGCACCAGGTTGGTACCGTCGACGGCAAAGGAGATGTCGGTGGTCTTGACCACCGGATTTTGACTCCGCAAGCTCCAATCGTCGCGGTAGAGATTGATGTCAAGCGAACCAAAGACCACCGAGCGGCCCAACTGAGCGGTAATCTTTTCATGAATCTTTCGCGCCACATAGACCCCGCAGGTGTGTATACCGACCAGTGCCAGGGCCATGCCCTCATGGTTTTTTTCGAGGATCTGCAGGGCGATACGTTGAATGGCGAGATCGATATCGTGCCCGCTCATGACCAGTCTTTGCGTCATCGTCCACCTCCCGTCCTTTGCCAAAAATAGTCTATGCCGAGCTGGTCAACGCGGTTGATGGCCTCGGGAAATGCCTGACACTCGACGGCGAAAACCTTGGCGGCAATGGTATCGGCATCGTCGTCGTAACCGAGCTCGACGCAACGTTGCAAGATGATCGGCCCATGATCGTACTCTGCATCGGCAAAATGCACGGTGCAGCCGCTGAGCGTACAGCCGCGCTTTCTCACCGCCTCATGCACGTGATGACCGTAGAATCCCGGCCCGCAGAAGCTGGGAATAAGGGCCGGGTGAATATTGATTACCGCCCGGGCGAGGTTCTGCGGCGGCAGATACAGCTTCAAATAGCCGGCCAGACAGATGATGTCGATGTCATAGGCGGCAAGCGTCTCGTTAATGGCGCGGTTGTCGCGGCAGTAGATGGCGGGATATCCGTAGCGCTGCGCCTTGACCAGACCCAAGGCGTCTCCGACGTTACTGATCACTACCTGGATGCCTGCGGTCAAGCTGCCCTCGACGATGCGCTGGTGAAAGTTGTCGAGAGTGCGACCGCTGCCCGACAGTAATACGGCCATTTTCAACATCGGCTGTTCTCCGCAAAGAGTGGATGTGAGGCGACATGTACCTTCTCAAGCCAGGCCGAGATGGCGGTGTCGTAGGCGGCCGTCAGGGCAAAGACCTTTTTCATCAGATAAAAGCGGGTGGTCAGAGTGGTGTTGCCGGTAGCCTTGATTTCCTTGAGAACCCGTGGGTAATCGGCGGGATCGACGATGACCGTGACATCGTGAAAATTCTTGGCGGCGGCTCGGAGCATGGTCGGCCCACCGATATCGATATTTTCAATGGCGTTCTCCAGGCTGCACTGGGGATCGGCCACCGTCTTTTCGAAGGCGTAGAGATTGACGGCGATGAGATCGATCTGTCCGATTCCGTGGTCGGCGCACTGAAGACGATGCAGGGCGTTGTGGCGCTGAAAGAGGATGCCGCCGTGCACCTTGGGGTGCAGCGTCTTGACCCGCCCATCGAGCATCTCAGGGAATCCGGTGAAATCGGAAACATCAAGCACCTTGAGACCAGAATCGCGCAGTTTCTTGGCAGTACCGCCGGTGGAGAGGAGTTCGATACCCTGCAGGATAAGCTCCCCGGCGAAACCCTCGATTCCCGCCTTGTCGGTGAGACTGATCAATGCCCGTTTTATCTTTTCCATGGTTGTCCCTATAAAGAAGTGGAAAGGTGGCCGCGGTCAGGTCTTTCTGGTAAAATCCCTGATCTTGCGACGATCTCGTTTGCCCGGTTTCTGCGCCGGTGCCGAAAAACCAGCATCGGCCATTGCTCTTGTTTGCCGCTGTTGCTGGCGCTCGGCGATACTTGCAGCGGATTCCTCGTAGAGCAGTCTCGCTTCAGAGGCCGGGCGTCTCTGCACGGCTAGACCCAGCACCTCGACCTCAAAGAGATAAACGCCGATGGTGATAGCAAGTCTGTCGCCATTCCGCAACGGATGCGCCGGCTTGCTGCGGCTGCCGTTGAGATGGACCTTACCTCCGCTCACCGCTTGGGTGGCCAGCGAACGGGTTTTGAAAAACCGCGCCGCCCACAGCCACTTGTCAAGCCTGACCGATTGGGGTGATTGCTCCATTAACAAAACCTTGCGCCATTGCCGGAGGTGGTCCCGCCAGAACGTGCCGGGGATGCCCCACTTTCTTGGGGAGGGTAGGAGAATACCATCCTCGGCCATGATCCGACAAGGAAAACCCGCCGGTCTACGATACCGTAGCCTTGCGCCGGCGCAGAATGGCGTGGGCTTCGACACCACTGAGGGGCGGCTCGCTGTGAAGCGTCAGACGATTGCCGGGATGGGCGGTATCGACTGCCACACCATCGCCGTCGACCAACGCCACTACCCGTATTCGCTGCACTTCAAGACCACGCTCCATGTATTCCACCTCTTCGCCAAGCCTTAATCGATTTCGAAACTCGACCAATGGGCCAGCGAGGGCCTCCAGTACCACCGCCACTGGCTCATAACTCTGGCCTTCTCGCGGCGACTCGTAGATCATTTCGCCAGCACCGGGAGCGGAGAGCAAAAAATTCTCGGAGGCGCCACGGGTGCCCATTCGGCGAATTTCCTCGGAATAGCTCTGAGGAAGAACTATGGTCTCGGGGGCTTGCCACGCTTCTCCCGGCAGTTTCATCAGCCAATCGAGAGCCGCCCGATACACCCGCACCACCCCACCGACGTAGAAGAT
>CAYSON010000046.1:0-11950 GCA_964432635.1 uncultured Desulfopila sp. | reverse complement strand
ATGTCAAGGGTGCCTTCACCGGCGCCACCCAGCGCAAGATCGGCAAGTTCGAGTTCGCCGGAGAGGGTACCCTCTTTCTTGACGAGATCTGCAGCCTGCCCTTGGCCTTGCAGGGTAAACTGCTGCGGGCGCTGGAGGCGCGGGTGATCAGTCCTCTCGGAGGCAACGCCGAGATTCCCGTCAAGGCGAGGATCATCGCCGCCACCAACAAGGATCTGCAGCAGGAGGTGGTCCGGGAGAATTTCCGCGAGGATCTCTACTTCCGCCTTAATGTGCTGCCCATTACCATCGAACCCTTGCGCCAGCGCCGCGAGGATATTCCGCTGCTGGTGGAATTTTTCCGGCAGGAGTACGGCTATGGAAAGATGATCGCGCCGCCGCCATTCAGCCATGATACGCTGCGCGAGATCGTCACTATGCCCTGGCCCGGCAACGTCCGCGAGCTGCGTAATTACGTGCGCCGGCTGTGTATTCTCGGTATGCCCAAGGAGGAGAAAGAGGGGGCGGCGACGGCGGCGGAAAGCGCGGTGGCGCCGGGGCGCATGCCCCTCAAAGAATTCATGGATCGCACCGAGAAAGAGCAGATCATTGCTGTGTTGCGGGAAACCGAGGGGCATGTGTCGCAGGCCCACGCCCGTCTCGGCATATCCCGCAAGAGTTTCTATGACAAAATCGGCAAGTACGTTATCGATCTCAACCTCTACCGCAACGCCGGCGACAAGGGCGGCAGCTGACTGCGCTCGGCCTATGCTGCTTGATGCGGAGGACCGTTACAGCACATGCAGATCAGCAGTGTCTCGCTGCAATTGATCTTGCACACTCCTTTCCGCTCGGTGTAAAAGGTGAAAAAAAAGGGTGTGCTGAAAACGGCATGGCGCACGTCTCAATGATTTTGATCGCTCCACCAGGGGAGGACACGCTTGCAACATCTCTATCTCATCCGCCATGCCAAATCGAGCTGGGCCGATCCCGGTCTGGACGACTTCCATCGTCCCCTCAACCAACGCGGAGAGAAGGCGGTGGTGCTGATGGGGCTACGATTGGCCGAAGCGGGGATCGTGCCGCAACTGATCGTCGCCAGTACGGCGGCGCGGACGCGGGCCACGGCAAGCGCTCTCGCCCATGCCGTGGGCTACCATGCCCTGGACATTCGTTACGACGACGACCTTTATCTGGGCAGTGAGGCCTACCATTACCGCCTCCTCGAGACCCTTTTTGCCACCGTTGACAGCATTTTTCTGGTCGGTCACAACAACACCATCAGTTATGCCGCCGCTCATCTCAGCGGGAGAGACCTCGGAATTGTTCCCACCTGTGGCATTGTCGCCCTGGAGTACGATGGCAAGGGCTTTTCTCCGCTGCCGGGACGGGGAAAGCTACAATTTTATTGGTACCCAAAAGACGGGGGAAGCACGGCGATTGGCGTCCGATAAAAGGTATGCAGGGCGCGAGACCTTTCCCCGCCAATTTTCCTTGGGAAGAGTCGCGGTCCCTGGTATGAATGGGTGGGCGTGAGGGATGTCCCTTCCGAATTGCGTGCAGTGTCAACATTATTATATCACCCATGATCCGCAGAAACCTTACGGCTGTCGGGCCATGGGTTTCAAAAGCCGGACCAATCCGGCCCGGGTGGTCTTTCTGAGTTCCGGCCTGCACTGCCAGCTTTTTTCCGCCAAAAAGCGACCCGAGGGAAATTCCGACAACTCTCGAGTCGCCTAGCGAACCGGCCTGCCCACCCTTTTAGCGATGAACAACGGGACCGAAAAAACAGACAACAATCGCTTCCTGATTGCCATCAAGGATCTCTGTCGCGATACCTGGCAGACCAGCTGGGAGCTGATTCGCTTAACCATTCCGGTGGCCATCGTTACCAAGATTCTCGATGAATTGGGCTTGATCCCCATATTCAGCAAGGTACTCGAGCCGATTATGGGGTTACTCGGTCTCCCCGGGGAACTTGGACTGGTGTGGATGACGGCGATGCTCACCAATCTCTACGGCGGCATTGCCGTCTTTGCCGCCCTGCTTCCCGGACTCACCCTGACCTCGGCTCAGGTCACCGTATTGTGCTCGGTGATGCTCATCGCCCACGCCCTGCCGATAGAGCTGAGCATCAGCAAACGTGCCGGGGCCGAGCTGCTGCCCATCGCCGCCATCCGTCTGCTCGGGGCAGTGCTCTACGGCTTTTTGCTGAACCGCCTCTGTCTGACTTTTTCCTGGTGGCAGGACCCGGCAACCCTATTGTTCAAGGCCGATTCCCGCTCCGGCGACCTGCTGCATTGGGGGCTCGATCAACTGCAGAATCTGCTGCTGATTGTCGTGGTCATCTTTGTGATCATTGTCGCTATGCGGCTGTTCCGGCTCATTGGCGTGCTCGCCCTGCTCGAGAAAGCGCTGGCTCCGGTGCTGCCGCTGTTCGGCATGAGCCGCCAGGCGGCACCGCTGACCGTGGTCGGCATGGTTATGGGGATCGGCTACGGCGGTGCCCTGATCACCCGCGAGATTGCCGGAGGAAAATTGCGCCGGGAGGAGGTCTTTAACTCCATGGCCTTGATGGGGTTGTGTCATGGACTGGTGGAGGACACCCTGGTCATGATGGCCATCGGCGGCAAACTCGGAGGAATTTTCTGGGGAAGGATCGTCTTTTCCCTTATCGTTACGTATCTGCTGGTGCGGGGAATGAAAGTTCTCGCCGCCAGGAGGGTGCAACAACCGCTCTGACGTCGGCGGCAAGGTCAACGACACTTATGGAATTCACTGCATTTGGTAAAAAAATGACCGGTAATGCCGGTATCCTCTCGCTCATGGACGATCTCGGCCGCGCCACCGCTCCGGGGAGTAAACCGCTGATCATGATGGGCGGCGGCAATCCCGGGCAGGTTCCGGAGTTTCAAGAGATCGTCCGCCGCCAGTTTCTCGCCTTGGGGGAGGACGAGGTGCGCTTTCGCCGTATGCTCAGTGGTTACGGTCCCCCCCAGGGGGAGAAGCGGTTTGTCGACAGCCTGGCGCGACTCTTGCGCCGGGAGTGGGGATGGAACGTTGGTCCAGAGAACATCTGCCTCACCAACGGCAGCCAGAGTGCCTTCTTCATGCTTTTCAACCTCTTTGCCGGTCTGATGGAGGACGGGCGGATGAGAAAGATTCGTCTGCCGATGGCGCCGGAATATATCGGTTATGCCGATCTCGGCCTGACGGCGCAGATGTTCGTTGCCACCAAGCCGCGCCTTGACCTGCTCGGTGGCAATATGTTCAAATATCGTATCGATTTCGAACAATTAGAGATTGGCGATGACATCGGTGCGATCTGTGTCTCCCGCCCCACCAACCCCACCGGCAACGTCATCACTGATGAGGAACTGCAGCGGCTCTCCCAACTGGCCGCGGCTCGCCGGGTGCCGTTGATCGTCGACTCCGCCTATGGTCTGCCCTTTCCCGGAATGGTCTATGTTTGCGCCGAACCGATGTGGAACGAGGAGATGATCCTCTGCTTCTCCCTTTCCAAACTGGGCATGCCTTCGCTGCGCACCGGCATCGTTGTCGCCGGGGAAGAGGTGGTGGCAGCGCTGACCGCCATGAATGCCATTATGGCCCTGACCCCGATCAGCTTCGCGCCGGTGCTGGCGCAACAGCTGTTTGAGGATGGCGAGGTCATCACCCTCTGCCGCCAGCTGATCCAGCCCTTTTACCGCAGCAAGATGGAACTGGCGGTGCGCACCGTGGAGGAGCAGTTCACGGGTATCCCCTGGCGCATCCACAAACCGGAGGGTGCGATGTTTCTGTGGATGTGGTTCGAGGATTTGCCCATTACCAGCCTTGAGCTGTACCGGCAACTCAAGGAAAACGGGGTGCTGGTGGTTTCCGGCCACTATTTCTTCCCCGGTCTGGAGCAACCATGGCGGCACAAGGACGAGTGCATCCGGGTCACCTGTTCCCAGGGCGATAGCGATATCCGCCAAGGGCTGACGATCATCGCCGAGGTGGTACGACGAGCCTATGGGCAACAGGGAGACCGACCATGAAGAGCAGCAACAGGGAGAGACGAACGGTGAAGGGCAAAATGATGGGGTGGGCAACCCTCCTGCTGGTCTCGGTCATGATATCGCCATTGGCGGCAAAGAGTGAGTGCTTGCGGGGGGATTGCCGCAATGGCAAGGGGGGCTATGCCGACAACGGCAGAACCTATGAGGGGGAGTTCAAGAACGGTCTGGCGGACGGGGTCGGCAAACTCACCATGGCCGACAACAGTGTCTATAGCGGGCAGTTTCGCAGCGGCAAATTCCATGGGGAGGGACGCCTGAAAGGTGCCGACGGCCGCAGCTACCACGGCCAGTTTGTTGACAACGTCATCCACGGCGACGGCACCCTGACCCGTCCTGACGGTGTTCAATACATGGGGGAATTCAGTTTCGGGCGTTTTCATGGCCGGGGCATTCTCTTTTTCGGCGATGGGCGCGAATACCAGGGAGATTTCCGCAACGATATCATCGAGGGAAGGGGCAAGCTTCTTTATAGCGACGGCTCATGGTTCGAGGGCTTTTTCATCGACGGCAGGCCGGATGGCAAGGGGACCCGAAAGTACCTTGATGGATCGAATTATGTCGGCGAGATGAAAGGAAACTTTCGTCATTGGTCAGGGGTTTTCGAGAGCGCTGCCGGGGATCGCTACCAGGGAGCCTTCGTCGACGACAAGTACCAGGGGCAGGGTATCCTCAACTGGCGCGACGGTCGTTCCTATCAAGGAGAATTCAAGGATGGCCTGCCGCACAATCGCGGTGTTCTTCAAGGCAGTGATGGCTCCCGTTATGAAGGTGAATTCGCCTTCGGTCTGCCGCATGGAGAGGGACGGCAAGAGAATCGTGACGGCAGTGTCTATGTCGGACAAATGGTCGAGGGCAGGAGAGAGGGTAAAGGTGAACTGCGCATGGCCGACGGCAGTGTCTATAACGGAGAATTTCATGACAACGTCATGCACGGGAGAGGTACCTTGGTCTCCGCTGACGGCACGCGAGTCCGAGGCAACTTCGCTGCCGGTAAACCGCAGAGCGAGCCAGTGGCGAGCCCGGTGCAAAAGACCATTGTCGCACCGGATAGCAGGCCAATCGAGGAGAAAAATCTTGTCATCGCACCCACGGTGAAGGAGGAGAAGCCGGTGGCCGCTGTCGTTGCCAAGGACGTAGATGGCGACAAGGAGAAGCCAGTCGAGGTCAACTCCAAAAAACCATCCACCGCCATCGAGGAAAAGGATATCGATCTTGGCGCCAAGCCGTCCGCAGCGGCGAAAAGTGTCGTCGCATCGTCGCCATCGCCTGAGCCGGTGGAGACAGTTGCTGCGGTGAAAAATGTCGAACCCGCTCCAGCCCCGCCTGCCCCGGTGCCCAGGGATCTCCCGACACCTCCACTGGTCAAGGACGGGCTGGTCTATGAGCGGGAAGGAGGCCGGTTGCTCGATGGTCAAGGCAAAGCAGTATTCAGCGACGGTCGCCGCTATCAAGGCGCCTTCAAAAAAGGGCTGATGCACGGGGCGGGCACCCTGGAATTCTCCGGCGGGGATCGCTATGTTGGTGCCATAGCCGAAGGCCAGATGCAAGGCTACGGGACCTATCGATATAACGACGGACGAGAATACAAAGGGGATTTTGACAAAGGCAAGCGTCATGGCAATGGTATCTTTACCTACCCCGACGGCACCCGCTATGCAGGAGAGTTGAAAAACGACCACTATTCCGGTAACGGCGAGTATCTCTTCGCTGATGGCAGTCGCTACAAGGGTCAGTATGAAAACGGGGCCTTCAGCGGGCAGGGAGAATTGACCTATGCCGACGGGAGCATCTACAACGGAGAATTTCGCAACGACCTGCCCCACGGTGAGGGGGTGTTGATTTCCGCCGACGGCAGCCGTTACGAAGGAGGGTTCAAACTGGGAAAACGTAGTGGGCAGGGGCGACTGGTGCGAGCGGACGGGCGAGTTTTTGAAGGACGTTTTGAAAACGACACCTTGATCGAGAAGAAATAAGTCGTCGGGGCGGTGCAATGGCCCGAAAATGGAGAGAGGAGCACGTCACATGCGATGGAGTTACAAGACCGTTCATTACGATCTGAAAAAAGAGGGGTTGCTTGGCAGCACCTTTATCGATGAATCGGAGATTGAGCTGTCTCTGAACGAGTATGGCAAGGCGGGATGGGAATTGGTGTCGATCCTCGAGACCCAGGAGGGCCTGCTGGCAGTGTTCAAACAGCTCATTGCCATTGCACACCAGGGGGGGGCGACCGAGGAGGGACCTTCTCGTTTCCGGGTGGGGTTGCGTCCTCAGCCGCAGCAGAACGATCGGTTTGACGAGGTCTTTGTTGAGAAACCTGCGGAAGCGAAGGCGGGACGAGTGCGGGAGGTGGTGGCTCCGGTGGAGGAGTACGAAATCGTGGTCGAAGAAGGCCAAGCCAAAAAACGGCAGGAAGGGGAGTCGGAGGACAATATCGGCACCATCCGCATCGAATAAAGGCAACACCGGCGAAGAGAAGGTGGAGATTTTGCCACCAAAGCCAACGGCAGGATCCGAGGGTGATATCGGATCCTGCCGTTGTTGTTTTGCGGTCGATGGTACGGGTTTAGCCCAACTGCAGCAGGGTGCCGATCTGGTAGACGGCCACGGCGAGGATAAAGGCGAAGAGGGTGTTGAAACCCATGGAAAAGGCGGCCCACTTCCACGAGGCCTCCTTGGCGATGCACACCAGGGTGACGAAACAAGGGGAGTAGAACATGATGAAGACCAGGGCGGCCACCGCCACCACCCGGTTCCAGTTGCTGTCCCCCTTGAGGCGATCGCTGAGCGATTGTGAGTCTTCCGAGTCAACTTTGCCCATGGAGTAGGCGGTGCCCAGGGTAGAGACGATGACCTCCTTGGCGGCAAAACCGCCGAGCAGGGCGATGTCGGTGCGCCAGTCGAAGCCGGCAAGGCGCGAAACCGGTTCCATGGCGGTGCCGATCCTGCCGGCAATAGACTGGCGCAGGGCCGTTTCCGCCTCCTCGTTGGCTACAGCAGTGATTGCCGCCTTAGCCGTTTCCGCTTCGGGGGATAAGGTCTCGCCCTCCTTCTCCAGGGCTGCGGCGATCTCGGCGCCGGCGCTGGAAAGGATCTCCTGCCGTCTTTGTTCAAAGGACTGTTTGGTCGCCTCCGGGAGGCTGGGAAAAGTCATCATCGCCCAGAGCAGGATGGAGATGCCGAGAATCACCGTGCCGGCCTTTTTAACGTACTGATAGGTACGCTCCCAGGTGTGGATGAGCAGGCCGCGCACGGTGGGAAAACGATAGGGAGGCAACTCCATGACAAAGGGCGTCGGGGCGCCGCGCAGCACGGTGGAGCGCAGCAGCTTGGCGGCCAACATCGCTACCAACCAGGCGAGCATGGTGAAAACGAACATGTACTGCGCCTGGCGATCGCTGAAAAAGGCGCTTATGAGCAAGGCCAGCACCGGCAGTTTGGCGCCGCAGTTCATGAAGGGAACGGTGAGCAGGGTGGCCATGCGCTCTTTGGGCGAGCGCAGGGTTCGAGTGGCCATGACGCCGGGGACGGCACAACCGCCGGCAATGCCGCCGGAAACGATGAAGGGCATCACCGAGGAGCCGTGCAGGCCGAAGATGCGAAAGACCCGGTCCATCATGAAGGCCACCCTCGCCAGGTATCCAGAGTCCTCAAGGATGGCGATACCAAAGAACATGAACATGATGAGGGGTACAAACCCGAGAACGCCACCCACCCCGTCGATGATTCCGGAAATAACCAACGAACGGAGGATACCGTCGGGGAGGAGTTCCCGCGCCTTGTCGCCAAGCCACGAAAAGCCGCTCTCCAGCCAGCCCACGGGAATCTCACTCCAGCTGAAGGTAAACTGGTAGAGGGAAAAAAGGATGGCAAGCATGATGATTGGACCGATGAGCCGGTTGGTCAGCACCTTGTCGATTTTGTCCGAGGTGTAGAGGCGGTCGGCGTCGTACTTGCGACTGATCACCCCCTGGCGTAGCAGGGATTTGATATAGCCGTAGCGCTGGTCGGCGATGATCGCCTCGGGGTAGACGTCAAGAGTCTGTCGCGTGTGGGCGGCGCTTTTGTCGACGAGAAGTTGTAACCGTTGAGCGGCCTCGGGAACGGTTTTGCGACCGAGATCGACAATCTGCTGGTCACTTTCGAGGTATTTGATCGCCGTGTATCGTGGCGGATAGGTGGTATCGAGCACCTTTTTATCGGTGATGATGGTGAGCAACTCAGCCAGGGTGCCATCAAGGTCGTCGCCGTAGGATATGGTCAGGGGGTTCCATGACCGGTTTTCTGCCGCCACGGCAAAGGCGGCATCAAGCAGGGCCTCCTTGCCGAGACCGGAGCGGGCGACGATCGGCACCACCGGCACCTGCAAGTGGTGGGAGAGCACGGCGCTGTTGATCTCGATGCCCCGCGCTTCAGCGACGTCGACCATGTTGAGGGCGATCACCAGCGGCACTCCCAGTTCCAGAAGTTGGCAGGTAAGATAAAGGTTTCTCTCCAGGTTGGAGGCGTCGACGATGTTGATCACCACCTGGGGCCGGTTGTTGACCAGGTAATCACGGGCCACCAATTCCTCGGCGGAATAGGCGGTCATCGAATAGGTTCCGGGCAGATCGGTGATAATGATCGTCTGGTCACGGTGGTTGAGACGGCCTTCCTTGTGGTCGACGGTGATGCCGGGATAATTGCCGACGTGTTGTCGGGCACCGGTCAGTTGATTGAAGAGGGTGGTCTTGCCTGCGTTGGGATTGCCCGCGAGGGCCATTTTCAGCTGCATGGGTGGGTTGCGTTGAGGGGTTGAGGAAAAGAACTGGACTGATTATGATTCAACTTGAACGAGAATGTGATCGGCCTCGTTGTTGCGCAGGGTGATGGTGCTGTCCTGGAGTCGCAAGGCAATCGGGTCGCGCAGGGGAGCACGGCCGCAAATGGTGATATTGGTGCCGGGGATCAGCCCCATCTCACGGAGACGTCGCCCCAGTTCGCCGCCGACGTTGACCGCCGTTATGGTGCCATGCTGATTCTTGGCCATGTGCCGTAAGAGAACGGTATTCATGATTTTTTCCCATGATGGAGCTGTTCCCGTAGGTCAGTTGTGGGGGTGCAGCTCTGCTGAGAGGTGCAGGAGTAGCAACCCTGACCATAGGAAAGGGACTGGTTGCTGCCTAGGGCGGCGCGAAGCTGCCGATAGAAACGTCTCCCCAACAGAAGAGCACAGATACCGACCAGACTCCAAATGAAAAGTTCTTCTATCACTTTGAACTCCTTGAATAACATTTGAGTTAGTATGTCCTAACTCAAATGGCAAAAAAGAAGCCCGGTATAACCGAGCGATGAAAACCGCCTCAACTAGAGGCTGGTGACAATAATATTTTCGGAAAGGTCGGTATTGAGACTGACGGTACCGCCATTGACCTTGAGTATGTGGCGTAAGCCGATAACGGAACTGATAACGTCGGCCTCGGCACCGGGATAGACCCCCATGGCGGCGATACGACCACACAGCGCCCGGTCGCCGACCACTTTACAGATCTTGACGCGACCGCAATGGCCTCGCCGTGACAGTGGTCCCACAGCCTCATCACCGGGATGACCGTGAAAGCAGCGTCTCAGCCTCTCTCTCCAGCAGCAACCCTTGCGGTTTTCGGGGGGATCGATGACCATTTTCTCCTTACTCATGCCTATTAGGTAACCCAAACATGCTCTGCGGTCAAGAGGTTTTTCAGTGGGCCGAAATATAATTAGGGACTGCTAAAGCTGGCTGCAGCCCGCAGGACAAGGGCCATAAGCCACTTCGGGAATCAGTCCCTTGGAATTTCGCTCTTAAAAAGCAAGAAACGAATTTCTAAGGTACTGAGGTGCTGACTGCCGTGAGAGTAAGGGTGAGCGAGGTTCTGGGTCAGCTTTTGTCTTGACCCTCAACCGTTTCGACGAGGATGTAATCGGCTTCGTTGTTACGCAGGGTCAGGGTGCAGTCCAGGACGCGCAACGCCACAGGGTCATTGAGCGGGGCGCGGCCTTGAATGGTGATTTCCGTCCCCGGAACCAGGCCCATTTCGCGGATGCGGCGGCCCAACTCTCCATCGACCTTGATAAACTTAATGACTCCACATTGGTGCTTGTGCATCTGTCGCAATGGTATCAATGCCATGATCGAGCATCTCCTCAATACGATGGCATGGCCTGCGGTGGCTGGTGGACAGAGCAACCACAGGCCATGTTTCCGATCATTTTCCCGCCTCCCAGGAATCCTTGAGTCCGACGATGCGGTTGAATACCGGCTTGCCGGGGCGTGACTCGAGATGATCAGCACAAAAGTAGCCGAGGCGCTCGAATTGCACTTTCTCACCCGGTTCGAGGTCGCACAAGCTCGGTTCGGCCAGGGCGTCGGGGATGACCACCTTGGAGTGCGGGTTGATCAATTCAAGAAAATTGACGTTTTTGTCGGCCTCCGGATCTTCGACGGAAAAGAGACGGTCGTAAAGGCGAACCGGCACCGCTACCGCCTTGTCTGCCGCCACCCAGTGGATGGTGCCTTTGACTTTGCGACCATCCGGGGTGGCTCCACCCTTGGTTTCAGGATCGTAGGTACAGTGAATCTCAGTGACCTTGCCGGTGGCGTCTTTTCGGTGAGAAACGTAGCGAATGATATAGGCAAAGCGCAGACGCACCTCACGGCCGGGACCAAGGCGGTGAAATTTCTTCGGTGGGTCTTCGAGGAAATCCTCCCGCTCGATATATACTTCTCGAGCGAAAGGAAGGGGCCTGGTTCCCATCTCCGGCGTTTGCGGATGGTTAAGGCCGGTTACCTCTTCGCTTTGACCAAGCGGATAATTGTCGATGACCACCTTTACCGGATTGAGGACGCACATACGGCGCGGGGCATGGAGATTGAGATCGCCCCTGATCTCCCCTTCAAGCACCGCCATCTCGATACGGCTCTCGCTCTTGCCGATGCCGATGCTCCTGCAGAAATTTCTGATCGAGGCGGGAGTGTAGCCGCGTCGCCGTAACCCAGAGATGGTGAGCATGCGGGGGTCGTTCCAGCCATCGACGTACTTGCCTTCGACCATCTTGAGGAGCTTGCGCTTGCTCATCACCGTGTAGGTGAGATTGAGCCGGGCGAACTCAATCTGTCGCGGGTGGCAGGGGGTGTTGAGGATATCGAGCACCCAGTCGTAAAGCGGGCGATGATCTTCGAACTCGAGGGTGCACAACGAATGGGTGATGTTCTCGAGCATGTCGGAGAGGCAGTGGGTGTAGTCGTACATCGGATAGATCACCCACTGATCGCCGGTACGGTGATGGTGCGCCTTGAGGATGCGGAAGATCACCGGATCGCGCATGTTGAGGTTGGGTGAGGCCATGTCGATCTTGGCACGCAGCACGTGGCTGCCTTCGGCGAATTCCCCGGTCTTCATGCGCGTAAAGAGATCAAGGTTCTCCTCGACGCTGCGATTGCGATAGGGGCTGTCCTTGCCTGGTTCGGTCAAGGTGCCGCGATATTCGCGCATTTCGTCCGGTGAAAGGCAGCACACATAGGCTTTACCCAGTTTGATCAGGGCCACCGCGAAGTCGTAGAGCTGCGGGAAATAATCGGAGGCATAGAGTGCCTTCTCTCCCCATTGAAAACCGAGCCAGGCTACATCTTCCTTGATCGATTCGACGTAGGCGACCTCCTCCTTACTGGGATTGGTATCGTCGAAGCGCAGGTTGCAGGTGCCGGCAGTTTCCTCGGCGATGCCGAAGTTGAGGCAGATTGACTTGGCGTGGCCGATGTGGAGAAAACCGTTTGGTTCCGGGGGGAACCGCGTAGTAATACTCTTGTGTTTTCCGGAGGCGAGATCATCAGCAACGATCTGCCGAATGAAGTCGAGGGGCTTGCTGTCGCTGGTGGTTGGGTGGTCCATGGGAAA
>CAYSON010000045.1:7620-12051 GCA_964432635.1 uncultured Desulfopila sp. | reverse complement strand
GCCAATCAAGGGCCCGGAATCCAAGCTGTCGACAATTCCTCTCTTGATGGATGCAAGAAACTGTTCCGGCACCATCTCTTTGCCGATAGCGCTGACAAACTCGATTCCCGCGCCCCGCTGTAGCGGTTCGACTTCAATTACTACGTGGCCGAACTGCCCTTTGGCTCCCGTCAACTGATCGAACTTGCCTTCCGCCCGCTGCAGCACCTCAATGGTTTCCTTATAGGCAACCTGAGGTTTGCCGACATTGGCTGCCACCTTGAATTCGTTGAGAAGCCGATCAATAATGATCTCAAGGTGCAATTCCCCCATCCCTGAAATGATCATTTGACCTGTGTCCTTGTTAGTGGACACGGTAAAGGATGGATCTTCCAGGGCGATTTTGGCAAGAGTTTCGTTGAGTTTCTTTTCTTCGGCCTTGCTCTTCGGCTCAATCGCTACCCCTATCACCGGTTCCGGAAAGTCCATACTCTCAAGAACGATGTAGTCGCCTTTTTCACAAAGGGTGTCACCGGTGGTGCTGAACTTCAAACCAACAATGGCCCCAATGTCACCAGCGACGATCTCCTGCACTTCTTCCCGCTTATTGGCGTGCAGCTTCATCAGCTTGGTGATCTTTTCCTGTTTTTGCTTCACAGGATTGAAGATTTTGTCGCCAACGGTCAACTTTCCAGAATACACCCTAACAAAAGCGAGATTCTCAACAAAGGCATCGCTCATCAGTTTGAACACTAGACTGGTAAGCTTTGCCTTCGGATCCGGCTTTCGCTGTATCTCGCTGCCATCCTCTCCCGCACCAACAACGTCGGCAACATCAAGAGGCGATGGCAGAAAGTTGACAACCGCGTCAAGCAACGGTTGCACACCTTTATTCTTGAAAGCGCTGCCGCACAATACGGGCACAACTCCCAAGTTGAGCGTCGCCCGGCGCAGAGCCCGGTAAATTTCGGGCGCAGAAACCGGCGAATTATTTAGGTACTTTTCCATGATGCCCTCATCGAAGTCGGCCAACTTCTCCAGGAGCATCAAACGTGCGGCCGTGAACGTATCGTTGTAGGCGGCGGGAATATCACCTTCGATGATTTCCTGCCCGAGCGTTTGCTCATCAAAACCAAGCATTCGCCCCTCAATGAGGTCAAGTACTCCCTCAAAGTTTTCTTCTTTGCCGACGGGAATCTGGATGGGTAGAGGTTGCGCCCCCAGTCGCTCGGCAATCATCCGGACGCATCGATTAAAATTGGCACCGACACGATCCATCTTATTTATAAAGGCAATGCGCGGAATCTTGTATTTGTCCGCTTGCCGCCATACGGTTTCCGATTGTGGCTCGACCCCGCCGACCGCACAAAACACCGCAATGGCCCCATCGAGCACCCTCAGCGACCGTTCCACTTCGATGGTGAAATCGACATGGCCGGGGGTATCGATGATATTGATCTTTTTCTCGCGCCAGTAGCAGGTGGTTGCCGCCGAGGTAATGGTAATACCTCGCTCCTGCTCCTGTTCCATCCAGTCCATAACGGCTGTACCGTCATGAACTTCTCCCAACTTATAAGACCGCCCGGTATAGAAGAGAATCCGTTCGGTGGTCGTCGTCTTTCCGGCGTCAATATGGGCCATTATGCCAATATTGCGCACATCCGCTAATTCTTTAGGGGCTGCCATATCACGTCTCAAAAGGTATTACGACTTGGGCAGGCCCTTATTCTCCCGGCAACAGCCTTGCAACGGCAGATTTTCAGTTACCAGCGATAATGAGCAAAGGCCTTGTTGGCTTCTGCCATACGATGGGTATCGTCCTTCTTTTTGACTGCAGACCCGCGATTGTTAAAGGCATCGATGAGTTCCGCCGCCAATTTTTCGGCCATGGATTTGCCGGATCTTGACTGGGAGTAATTAATGATCCAGCGAATTGCCAAAGCATTACGACGTGTCTGCCGGACTTCCATGGGCACCTGGTAGGTCGCACCGCCAACACGTCGAGATTTTACTTCGACCCTCGGACGCACATTCTCCATGGCACCCTCAAAAACGGACAGAGCATCATTATCCTTGACTTTGTCCTGAACGACATCCATGGCATCATAAAAGATCCTCTGCGCCAGGGTCTTTTTCCCTCGCTCCATCAGACCATTGGTGAACTTGGCTACCAAAACACTGTTGAAGCGCGGATCCGGATCAATGGGCCGCCGCTCAATGGTTCTTCTTCGTGACATTTTCCGCCTCTTAATTTAATGAAATCCATTAAGAGGATTTCTTTGCACCATATTTGGAACGTCCCTGCTTCCTGTTCGACACGCCCAAGGTATCCAAAGTACCGCGAATGATATGATATCGAACGCCGGGAAGATCCTTTACCCGGCCGCCGCGAATCAAGACCACCGAGTGTTCCTGGAGGTTATGTCCGATGCCGGGTATATAGGAAGTGACCTCGATACCATTGGTCAACCGCACCCTCGCCACTTTCCTCAACGCCGAGTTCGGTTTTTTCGGGGTGGTGGTATACACTCTTACGCAAACGCCTCGTTTCTGGGGCGATCCTTTCAAGGCCGGGGTATTGGTCTTCTTGACCGACTGTTTTCTCCCGTTCCGAACCAATTGGTTTATAGTTGGCATTCTTGTAACTGCTCCTGTTGACAATTCCGTTCAATGAAAACTTGGTATCGGCGGCAGCACCCACCACTCGAAAACACGAAAGTGGTAACTTCTACCCTGGGACCAATCAAGTGTCAAGCAAAAAATCCCTCTAGGCCTATTCCTTTACCCCAAGCTGATTGCTCTCAAAGCCGGTACCGGCTGAAATCAACCGCCCCATGATCACATTCTCCTTGAGCCCGGCCAACTCATCGATCTTCCCTGCCACGGCGGCATTGGTGAGCACCTTGGTGGTTTCCTGGAAGGATGCGGCAGAGATGAAGCTCTCGGTAGAGAGCGAGGCCTTGGTCACCCCAAGCAGCAAGGGTTCGGCAACCGCCGGTCGCTTGCCCTCCTGGATGAGGCGATCCCTTTCCTCCTCAAACTTCCACCACTCCACCTGCTCACCGATCATGAACCGAGAATCCCCAGAGGAGGTAATCATGACCCGTTTGAGCATTTGCCGGACGATAACCTCTATATGCTTATCGTTGATCTTGACGCCCTGCAAACGATAAACCTCCTGAATCACGTTGACCAGGAACTTGGCGAGCTCCTTAACCCCCAGTACCGAGAGGATGTCGTTGGGAACGATCGTTCCTTCCATCAAGGCCTCACCTGCCTGCACATAATCTCCTTCGTGCACCACGATATGCTTTGATTTGGGAATGAGGTACTCCTGAGCCTCCCCGTACTCGGGGGTAATGATCACCCGCCGCTTACCCTTCAATTCCTTGCCGAAGCTGACCTTGCCATCAATTTTGGAGATGATCGCCGGATCCTTTGGCTTGCGCACCTCAAAAAGTTCAGCCACCCGTGGCAAACCGCCGGTGATGTCTTTCGTTTTGGTGGTCTCCCGAGGAATCTTGCCGACGATGGTACCAGGCTGAATGACATCACCCTCACTGACCGAGATGATCGAGCCAACCGGCAGGCTGTAGCGGGCGTAGGTCTCAGTATCCGGCATCTTCACCGTCTTGCCGCGATCGTTCTTCACGGAAATACGGGGATTGAGCTGCGAGCCTGTGGACGTGTGGATGATCACCAGCGACGAACGTCCGGTTACCATATCGACCTTTTCCTGCATGGTCACGCCTTCAAGGATGTCGCCATATTTGATGACGCCACCCACCTCGGCGACAATGGGGATAGTGTAGGCATCCCAATCGGCAAGAATAGTATCCCGAGGTACAACTTCTCCCTCTTTGACCAGGAGCTGTGCGCCATAATTGACCTTGAACTTCTCCCGCTCACGACCAAGATCATCCTTGACGGCGATCATCGCGTTACGGTTCATAACGATCTTGGTGCCTTCGGCGTTGGTAACCGAATGCAGGTTGTGAAAGGCGACGGTGCCACCGATATTGGTATGTAATTCCGCCTGTTCAACAGACCGACTGGCAGTGCCGCCGACATGGAAGGTACGCATGGTCAACTGCGTTCCGGGTTCGCCAATTGACTGTGCGGCAATGACTCCGATGGCCTCACCGGGGTTGACCATGTGCCCGCGGCCGAGATCGCGCCCATAACAGGCGGCACAGACACCGCGTTTGGAGCGACAACTAAGCACTGAGCGAATGCCGACGCGGTCGATACCGGCGGCAGTGATCGTTTCGACGACATCCTCGGTGATCTCTTCTCCTGCCTGGACAATGACAGCCTCCGAGAAAGGGTCCTCGAGATCATCCAAGGCGACCCTGCCGAGGATGCGATCACCAAGCGGAACGATAATCTCGCCGCCATCCATCAGCGGCTCGGCGATAATACCGTCCAGGGTGAGACAATCGTATTCTACGA
>CAYSON010000045.1:0-7610 GCA_964432635.1 uncultured Desulfopila sp. | reverse complement strand
TCTACGATGGTCGACTCCTGGGCGACATCAACCAAGCGCCGCGTCAGATATCCGGAGTTGGCAGTCTTCAGCGCGGTATCGGCCAGACCTTTGCGGGCGCCATGGGTGGAGATGAAATATTCAAGAACGCCAAGTCCCTCGCGGAAATTAGCTTTAATCGGGGTCTCGATGATCGCCCCGCTGGGCTTGGCCATGAGGCCGCGCATGCCGGCGAGTTGGCGAATCTGGTCCCTTGAGCCCCTGGCACCGGAATCGGCCATGATGAAGATTGAGTTGAAGCTCGGCCCTTCGATGATTTTTCCGTCCCGGTCGACGAAGTTGTCAACCTTGATCTCGTCCATCATGGCGTTGGCCACATCTTCGGTGACCTTGGACCAGATATCAACCACCTTGTTGTATTTCTCGCCGGAGGTGATCAGACCGTCGCTGTACTGCTGGTCGACGTCGAGAACATCGTCCTCGGCCTTGCGCACAAACTGTTCTTTGCTGTCGGGAATCTTCATATCATCGATACAAATGGAGATTCCAGCGCGAGTGGCGTACTCGTAACCGATATCCTTAAGACGATCGGCGAGGATGACCGTTTCCTTGGTGCCGGCGTGGCGATAGGTATGATCGATGAGCTTTGCCAAGGCCTTCTTGGTCAGGACCTTGTTGACTTCGGAAAATTGCACCGAATTTGGTAACAATTCGCCGAGAAGCATACGGCCAACCGTGGTATCGACCAACCCGCCATCGCGTCGCACTTTGACCCGTGCCTGAAGGTGCACCTGGCCGTAGTCGTAGGCGATGATGGCCTCCTCAACACTGCTGAAGACCTTGTTCTCACCCAGGGCGTTGATGCGATCACGGCTCATATAATAGAGTCCGAGGACGATATCCTGTGAGGGAATGATCACTGGTTCGCCATTCGCCGGAGAGAGGATGTTATTGGTCGACATCATCAGGACCCGGGCTTCGACTTGGGCCTCCACCGAAAGTGGCACATGCACCGCCATCTGATCGCCATCAAAGTCGGCATTGAAGGCCATGCACACCAGAGGATGCAACTGAATAGCCTTACCTTCGATGAGCAGGGCTTCAAAGGCTTGCATGCCGAGACGATGCAGCGTCGGGGCGCGGTTGAGAATCACCGGATACTCGGTAACCACCTCCTCGAGAACGTCCCAGACCTCTTTGACCTCCTTCTCCACCATCTTCCGTGCACTCTTAATGGTGGTTACATACCCCTTGCTTTCCAACTTGTTATAGATAAAGGGTTTGAACAGCTCCAGCGCCATTTTTTTGGGAATTCCGCACTGGTGCAGACGGAGGTGAGGACCGACGACGATAACGGAACGGCCGGAGTAGTCAACGCGCTTGCCGAGAAGGTTCTGGCGAAAACGGCCCTGCTTGCCCTTGAGCATGTCCGACAGGGATTTGAGCGGCCGCTTGTTGCCGCCGGTGATAACCCGTCCACGCCGACCATTGTCAAACAAAACGTCAACCGCCTCCTGCAGCATCCGTTTTTCGTTACGGATGATGATGTCGGGAGCATCAAGCTCGAGCAGCCGCTTGAGTCGATTGTTGCGGTTAATGACCCGGCGATAGAGATCATTGAGATCGGAGGTGGCAAAACGGCCACCCTCCAGGGGCACCAGAGGACGAAGATCGGGGGGAAGCACCGGAATGACCTCAAGGATCATCCACTCCGGTTTATTGCCGGAATCGCGAAAGGCTTCGATAACGAAAAGTCGCTTGCCGAGTTTTTGCCGTTTGGTCTGGGAGTTGGTGGACAGCATTTCTTCCCGCAACTGCGCGGAAAGGGCCACCAGATCCTGGGACCCGAGTAACTCGCGGATTGCCTCGGCGCCGATGCCAACGCGAAATCCCTGCGGATGTTCCTCCATGGCTTGGCGGTACTTCTCCTCGGTTAGACAGGTGCCCACCGGCATGCCGTCAACCCTTGATTCGACCACCGCATACTGCTCGAAGTAGAGAATTTTCTCGAGCTGCTTGAGGGTCATGTCAAGTACCGCCCCAATCTTACTGGGCAGGCTCTTGAGAAACCAGATGTGGGCAACCGGTGCCGCCAGCTTGATATGACCGAGGCGCTCGCGCCGCACTTTCGACTGAATAACTTCGACACCGCACTTCTCGCAGACCACACCGCGGTGCTTCATGCGCTTATACTTGCCGCAATTACACTCAAAATCCTTTACTGGTCCGAAAATCTTGGCACAGAAGAGGCCGTCCCGCTCCAGTTTGAAGGTTCGGTAGTTGATGGTTTCGGGCTTTTTCACCTCGCCATGCGACCAATCCATAATCTTCTCAGGAGACGCCAGAGATATCTTGACACTCTTGAATTTGACTGGAGCTTTCGGTTTTTGAAAAAAATTGAATAATTCTTCCACGAAATCACCTCTCCCTTATGTAAAGGATTGCACCGGCAACCATTTGCCATTTCGACAAAGCACAAACCGATCTCGGTCTGCCGCCGGACCAAGGACTGACGTACCTCTGTGTCAGCGACCTCTCCTTATTCTTCTATCAGTTCCATGTTCAAGCACAGGGCCTGCAGTTCCTTGACCAAGACGTTGAACGACTCAGGCAAGCCCGTGGTCAGGAAGTTGTTGCCCTTGACAATACGCTCGTACATGGCGGTACGTCCCTCGACATCGTCGGATTTGGCGGTCAAGAACTCCTTGAGGGTGTAGGCGGCACCATAGGCCTCCATGGCCCAGACCTCCATCTCTCCCAGCCTCTGCCCGCCGAACTGCGCCTTGCCGCCGAGAGGTTGTTGCGTCACCAAGGAGTAGGGGCCGGTCGAACGGGCATGGATCTTGTTATCGACAAGATGATGCAATTTAAGCATATACATGACGCCCACCGTGACCTTGTTGGCAAAGGGCTCTCCGGTCAAGCCGTCATAGAGTTGCACCTGACCGACCTCATCCATGCCGGCCTCGGCGAGGAGTTTTCTGATCGCCTCCTCAGGGGCTCCGTCAAAAACCGGGGTCATCATGTGGAAACCACGATGATGGCGCCGTGCCCACTCGATAATCTCGGCATCACTCTTTCCCTCGAGAAGCGCACTCAATTCGCTTTTCGAACATATACGGCGAAGCTTGCTGCGAATTTCCTCCACCGCCGCCCGGCGCGCCATTTCCTCGAGTTGCTCGCCGAGCTTTTTGGCGGCGAAACCGAGATGAACCTCAAGCACTTGTCCGACATTCATACGGGAGGGAACGCCAAGAGGATTGAGCACAATATCAACGGTGGTGCCGTCGGCGAAGAACGGCATGTCCTCTTCCGGAAGAAGACGCGACACCACGCCCTTGTTCCCGTGCCGCCCGGCCATCTTGTCGCCCACAGACAACTTGCGCTTGGTGGCCACGTAAACCTTGACCATCTTCACCACCCCGGGAGGAAGGTCGTCACCCTTGCGCATGCGATCGATGATACCGTCATAGCGCTCGGAAATGAGTTTGGCTTGTTTGGAGTAGCGTTGGTAAACGGCATCGATGGAGTCGATATACTTGGCCTTTTCCGAAAAATCTATATCCCGCAAGCGTTCGAACCCGATCAATTCGGCCTGCTCGGCGACGATCTTCTTGCCGAGTTTGACGATCACCTCACCGTGTTGATCGAGAATATCCGACTTGGCGGTGCGACCCTCGAGCAGCATCCCGATCTCGCGGCACACGCCACGCCGTAAACTGCGCAACTCGTCGATCTTGTCCTGATTGAGCTTTTCAATCTCCAAATCCTCGATGAGCAGCGATCGCTCATCCTTGTCGACCCCCTTGCGTGAAAACACCTTGGCATCAATAACCACCCCGCTGATTCCCGGAGGAACGCGCAAGGAAGAATCCTTAACGTCCTGTGCCTTCTCCCCGAAGATGGCGCGCAGCAACTTTTCCTCTGGAGAGAGCACTGTCTCCCCTTTAGGGGTCACCTTGCCGACCAAGGTATCACCGGCCTTGACCTCGGCACCGATGCGGACGATACCAGAATCATCGAGATTGCGGAGTGTCTCCTCACTGACATTGGGGATATCGCGAGTTATCTCCTCTTTGCCGAGTTTGGTGTCGCGTGCCATGGTCTCAAACACCTCGATATGCACAGAGGTAAAGGTATCCTCCTTGAGCAACCTCTCGTTGATAAGGATGGAGTCCTCGAAGTTAAATCCCCTCCATGGCATAAAGGCGATGGTAACGTTTTTGCCGATTGCCAGTTCCCCGGACTCGCAGGAAGGCCCGTCGGCGAGAACCATGCCCTTGCCGACTCTTAACCCGGGAAGCACTATGGATCGCTGGTTGTAACAGGTGTTTTGATTAGATTTCTTATATTTTTCAAGACGATAGAGTGCTACTCCGGTATCAAAACCGTCTGTCCCCGGCTTGTCGTAGCGGACGACAATACGGTTGGAATCGGATTCCTCGACCACGCCGTCTCCCGCCGCCAACAGACAGGCTCCGGAATCCCTGGCGACGTAACGCTCCATTCCGGTTCCAATCAAGGGCGCAGAGGTGACCATCAAGGGTACCGCCTGACGCTGCATGTTGGATCCCATCAACGCCCGGTTGGCGTCATCGTTCTCAAGAAAAGGCACCAGCGAGGCAGCGACACTGATCATCTGGTTGGGAGCGATGTCCATATAGGTGACATTGTCGACAGTGGTGGTGATGACCTCTCCATCTTCGCGAACGATGAGGTTGTCCTGGACAATCTTGTGCTCAGCATCAACCGGAACCAGTGCCGGAGCAATGAACTGGTTCTGCTCCTGAAGGGCGCTCAGGTATCTGACATCGCCACTGACAATGCGGTTATCAACCTTGCGGTAGGGCGTCTCAATAAACCCGTAAGGATTGATCCGCGCATAAGTGGCAAGCGAAACAATGAGGCCGATGTTCGGTCCCTCCGGGGTTTCGACCGGGCATATGCGTCCATAGTGGGTGGGGTGAACGTCGCGAACCTCAAAGCCGGCACGCTCGCGGCTCAAACCGCCCGGTCCGAGGGCACTCAATCGCCGCTTATGTGTGACCTCCGAAAGAGGATTGGTCTGATCCATGAACTGGGAGAGTTGGCTGGTGCCGAAAAATTCTTTGATCGCGGCGGAAATCGGCTTCGGGTTGACCAAGTCGTGGGGCATCAGCGTCTCCACATCCTGTAGGGTCATCCGTTCCTTGATCGCCCGCTCCATGCGCACCAAGCCCATGCGATACTGATTCTCAACCAGCTCACCAACGGTGCGCACGCGACGGTTCCCGAGGTGATCGATGTCATCGACGCCACCCTGGGTATCTTTAAGTCGAACCAGGTGGCGAACGGAATGAATGATGTCTTCCTTGGTCAAAGCCCGATGCGAAATGTCGGTATCAAGACCCAGTTTGGCATTGATTTTGTATCGCCCGACCTCGGAGAGGTCATAGAGGTCTTGATTAAAGAACAGGTTGTGGAAGAAGGACTGGGCTACCTCTGGGGTCGGGGGGCTCGACGGGCGCAAGCGCCGATAGATCTCAATGAGCGCGTCCTGACTGTTCTTAGCCTTGTCGAGAGCAAGGGTCTTACTGAAGGAATCGGAGTATTTGACGCCATCAATATAAAGTATCTTGAACTCGTTGACACCACTGGCAGCAAGTGTTTCCAGGAGGGTTTCGGTCAACTCGGTATTGCACTCGGCAATCACCTCGCCGCTTTGCTCGTTGATGACGGTGCTGGCAAGTGTCTCCCCGATCAGCGACTCCCAGGCAACCGGCAGAAAGTTGATGCCGACTGACTCAAGCTTTTTGCACAGTACCTTGGAGACCTTTTTCCCCTTCTTGGCGAGAATTTCGCCGTCGGCGGGATTGATGATATCGAACTCGAGACGTTGGCCTTTGACCAGGTCACAATCGAAACTGACTTTGAAATGGTCACCATCCTTGACAGCGCGATTGGTCGGATAAAACTCCTCGAGCAGCTGTTCGGAGCTGTAGCCAAGGGCCTTGAGCAGGGTGGTAACCGGGAATTTGCGCCGACGATCGATACGAACGTGGAGATAGTCCTTGATGTCAAACTCAAGATCGATCCACGATCCGCGCACTGGAATAATTCGAGCTGAATAGAGAAGTTTGCCGCTGGAATGGCTCTTGCCGTTGTCATGGGTGTAAAACAGGCCAGGCGATCTTTGCAACTGAGAAACGATAACCCGCTCTGTGCCATTGACGATGAAGACCCCGTCTCCGGTCATCAACGGCAAGGAACCGAGAAAGACCTCCTGTTCCTTGATATCACGGATCGATTGCACCCCGGTACTCTCATCGACATCGAAAGTGATTAAGCGTACCACGATTTTCAGAGGAATCTCATAGGTCATGCCCCGCTGCAAACATTCGTTCACCGTGTACTTGGGAACGCCGAACTTGTATTTGACAAATTCAAGGGAGCACATGCCGTTAAAATCGTTAATGGGAAAAACGCTTTTAAGAATACCTTGCAAGCCAAAATCTTCGCGTTCCTCGGGTTCGCGGTCCATCTGCAGAAATTTCTCGTAAGAGAGACGTTGCATTGAGATAAGATGTGGCGGTTCCAGGATGGTTTCAGCCGTAGCAAAATTCTTTCTCACTCTATCCATGTTGTCCTCGAAATTACCTTAGAATCGTACTACATTGGTAAAATGGTAGACCGGCTCAGTACTCTTCTGAGGATCCTCTACTTTGTCACGTGTGGAATATAGACGATCGTCGGTATATGATAGCTAGCAGAAGTAGAGCAGCTTACGTTTTGCACAGCGTGGTCAAGACAGTAAACATTGTTCCTCGACATGGTAGTGTTCTCCTCAGCTAATGTTTTTGCAACAAAACTCCTCCCCGTGAGCGTTGCGACTGCTGGCAACGCCGCCGGGTTTTCCCCGGTCCACAAAACACAACACGCCACGAGGCAGAGCTCGTAGCGTGTTACTGTTTTTTGGGGTGCTCAAACCGTGAGCAACCGTTGTTCGCTATCAACTACTTGATCTCGACGGTGGCACCAGCTGCTTCGATCTTCGCCTTGATGTCGGCAGCTTCTTCTTTAGAAGCACCTTCCTTCAGCGTAGCCGGGGCAGATTCTACCAATTCTTTGGCTTCCTTCAGCCCAAGACCGGTAACGGCGCGAACCTCCTTGATGACTTTGATTTTCTCCCCACCTACGCTGGCGAGGATGACATCAAATTCAGTCTTTTCTTCCTTGGGAGCCTCTTGTGCAGCAGCTCCGCCAACTGCGGCGACAGCCACCGGAGCGGCTGCGGAGACACCGAATTTTTCCTCGAATTCATTGATGAGTTCGGAAAGTTCGAGAACGGACATATTGGCAATAAAATCGATCACATCTTGTTTGGTAACAGCCATGATAAGTATCCTCTTTTCAATGTTGACTAATCGTTGACCCAAAAACCCGCGCTAGTTTTCTACGGCTTCTTTCTTTTCCTTCAGGGCCTGTAAAGCGTACACAAAGGTCCTCGGCACACCGCTGAGAACCTGGACGAGCCCTGTCGGCACGCTGTTCCAGGTGGAAAGCAATTGCCCCAACAAAACGTCCTTAGAGGGAAGTTTCGATAAGGCTTCAAGTTTTTCCACGCTGATTCTTTCCCCATCAAGAGCGGCACA
>CAYSON010000044.1:9273-12175 GCA_964432635.1 uncultured Desulfopila sp. | reverse complement strand
GGCGATTGCGGAGAAAAACGCCGAGATCGTCACCCATCTCCTTGGTCGCGTTGCTGCCGGCGAGATGAGTCTTGAGCAAGCTAAAATACGGGCCAGGGAGATCCTGCTTGCTCAGCGCATCGGCAGCTCCGGCTATATCTATTGCATTGATTCTCGTGGGATGGCGGTGGTGCATCCCAACCCCGGGGTGGAAAACACCGACAACACCCGCTTTGCCTTTGTCCGCGAACAGATGGTTCGCAAACAGGGGTATATCGAGTACGAATGGCAAAATCCTGGCGAGGAACGGGCCAGGTCCAAGGCGCTCTATATGACTTATGTCGCCGGCCTTGACTGGATCATCTCCGTTTCCAGCTACCGGGCCGAGTTCACGGAGTTGGTTGATGTCGGCGACTTCAGGGATCTGGTGCTGTCGCCGCGATTCGGCGCCAGCGGCTACGCCTATGTGGTCAACCAGCAGGGTGACACCCTCATCCATCCTGTACTCTCCGATTATAATGCCTTGCGCCAGAGCGACCAGTCCTCCACCTTTCTTCGCACCATGCTCGACAGCGGTTCGGGGACCATCGAGTACCGGTGGCGCAATCCTGGTGAAAGCGCGATCAGGGATAAAATCGCCGTGTACGAGAGTATTCCCGAGTATGGTTGGTTGATTGTCTCTTCCAGTTACAAAAGCGAGATCCTCGGGCCTGCGACCACGGTGCGCAAGGTCGCCTATGGCGGCACTGTGTTTCTCTGTCTGGCCGCAGCGCTTGCCAGCTACCTGCTCAGTGGCCGACTGACCCGTCCGGTGGCGGCGATGATTGCTCAACTCGACCGCAACTCCTGCCAACTCCGCCATGAGCCGCTGCCGGTGCACAATGATGACGAACTGGGGCGGCTGGCCGGGGAATTCAACACCTTTCTCGCCACCATCGAGGCCAACAACAACGAGCTGCAGCGGCAAAAGGATCGCTATCTCAGTCTGTTCGAGACCAGTCCAGACGCGGTCATCGTCTTGCGCGGGCATACTTTGATCGATTGCAACCAGGCCGCCAAGATGCTCTTTGCAGGGGAAAAGGAGGAGCTCATCGGCAAGAGTGTGCTTGACTTGTCGCCGCTGCTTCAGATTGGCGGGGTTTCCTCGGTAGAATTGGCGGCTCAGTTGATCGGCGCGGCCAGGCCGGGAAACTTACAGACCTTTGAATGGCTGCACTGTGATCTTCAAGGGCGAAACTTTGATACCGAGGTGCAGTTGAAGGGCTTCGGCGACGAAGAGGGGGAGGTTTTGCTGGTCGCCTTCATTCGCGACATAACCGAAAAAAAACGGGCAGAAGCGGCGCTGCGCGACAGTGAGAACAAATACCGTCTCCTGGTGGAAAACGCCGGTGACGCCATCTTCATCGCCCAGGGAAGCAAAATCGTCTAAAGCAACCAAAAAACCTCCAGACTCACCGGGTACAGCAATGAGGAGCTGCGCGCCCTCTCCTTTGCGGTGATCATCCACCACGACGACCGGGACTTGGTGGTGCAGCGCCATCTCCAGCGTTTACAAGGTATCCAGGGTATTCCCTCCACCTACTCCTTTCGCATTGTTGATCGGTCGGGCAGGGTGCGGACGGTGCAGTTGAGTGCGGTGCTCATCGACTGGAACGGTGCGCCGGCGACGCTCAATTTCGTCCGCGACATCACCGAGCAGCGGCAGCTGGAAGAGGTTGCCCGCCAGGCCCAGAAAATGGAGGCGATTGGCACCCTGGCCGGTGGCATTGCCCACGATTTTAACAATATTCTCATGGGGATTCAGGGACGGGCGGACCTGCTTACCCTGACTGGCGGCTTTGACCCTGGGGCGAGGGAACACCTGCGCGCCATTGAGGACGCCGTGGCCAGCGCTTCCGGTTTGACCCGGCAGTTGCTCGGTTTCGCCCGAGGCGGCAAATATCAGCCGAGGCCCCTCGACCTCAACGATTTGGTGCGCGCCAGCGTCGAGTTGTTCGGAAGGACCAGAAAGGGGCTGGAAATTTCGGTAGAATGCCTCGCCACTCCGTTGGTGGGTGAGGTCGACGGGCCGCAGATCGAGCAGGTGCTGCTCAATCTCTGTGTCAATGCCGGGCAGGCCATGCCCGATGGCGGCACCCTGCGCTTGAGCACCGCTGCTGTTGATCTGGCTGAGGACTTTTGTAGCCGCTATCAGCGACCCGCCGGCCGCTACGTGGCCATTGTTGTCGCCGACAGCGGCATCGGTATGGACGAGGCGACGCAACAACGCATTTTCGATCCCTTCTTCTCCACCAAGGGTCCAGGGCGCGGTTCCGGCCTTGGTTTGGCCTCGGTCTACGGCATCGTCGACAATCACCAGGGCATCATATCCGTGGTCAGCCAGCTGGGGGTGGGAACGACTTTTACCATCTATCTGCCACTTTCGCATGACGCCCCGACACCGCTGGTGCGTCACGACGGCGAAGTGCGCCAGGGGAAAGAAACGGTGCTGCTCATCGACGACGAGCAGATGATCCTCGAAGTGGGGGCGGCAATGCTCGGGTCCCTCGGCTATCGGGTCTTCACCGCACACTCGGGAGAACTCGCCTTGCGATGCCTGGAGGAGCGGGGCGGAGAAGTCGACCTGGTCGTCCTTGATCTGATCATGCCGGGGATGGACGGAGCGGCGGTGTTCGCGGAGATCCATCACCGGCATCCGCTCTTGCCGGTGGTACTCTCCAGCGGCTACGCCATCGATGACGTTGCCAAGGAAATCCTTGCCAACGGGTGTCGCGCCTTTATTCAAAAACCGTTCAGCCTGGTGGCGTTGTCGCAGCAACTGCGCCTGGTTTTTGACGAATATGGCCGGGTGATTTCCCATGGAGAAAAGAAAGCTTCCTGACGACCTGCACCCCTTGCCGTGACTGAAGGATTCCGAGGAGCA
>CAYSON010000044.1:0-9263 GCA_964432635.1 uncultured Desulfopila sp. | reverse complement strand
GGCGCCAATGACGCGGAATTGTCGGAAGAGATCGCCACCAATCTTGAGCGCACCATCGGCGCCTGATACCCTCTGCGGAAAACACAAAGACAGAGGAGGCGCGGACCAAGCACGCTTGATCTGCGGTATCGATCAGGGGGCGGTCGCTCTGGTTGCTGCCGTTTTTTTCACTTTCTGCAAGGAACAACCATGACTTCATCGATTCCCCGCCAACCCGCCGCGACTACCAGCACCTTCGCCCTGGTGAAATGGAGCATCTTCGCGGTGCTGATTCTCTCCTATATCCTCGTTTATTTTCACCGCATGGCCCCAGGGGTGGTGGCGGAAGATTTAATGGCCGCCTTTGAGACTACCGGGTCCAAGCTCGGCACCCTCGCTGCCCTCTATTTTATCGTTTATGCCTGCATGCAGATCCCCTCGGGGATCATCGCCGATACCCTCGGTACGCGCATTTCGGTGATTGGCGGCAATGCCGTCGCTGGCCTCGGTTCGCTCTGCTTCGGCCTCGCCGACAGCTTCGCCATGGCCTGCCTCGGGCGTTTTCTTGTCGGCCTCGGCGTCTCGGTGATCTTTGTCAGCATCATGAAGAGCAATTCCCTGTGGTTTCCCGAGCGGGTCTTTGGCCTCATGAGCGGGCTGACGCTGTTGATCGGCAATCTCGGCTCGGTGCTTGCCGCCGGACCTCTCGCGGGATTGCTGGCTTTTTTTTCCTGGCGGGCCATTTTTATCGGTATTGGCCTGCTGTCGCTAGCGCTTGCCGCTCTCTCGCTGCTGGTAGTCAGAAACAAGCCCCAGGATCTTGGCTTCGCTTCGCTCAACGCCAGCGGAGCGGCAATCGCTAACTTGCAACAGCGGTGGTGGCAAAACCTCCTGTCGGTTCTTGCCGTCCGGCGCATCTGGCCGGGATTCTGGGTACAGTTCGGTATGATCGGTGGCCTTTACTCCTTCATGGGATTGTGGGGTGTGCCCTACTTGCGGGATGTCTTTGCCGCCGAGCGAAGCTTTGCCGCCGATCACATGACCGTGATGCTGCTGGCTTTTGCTTTCGGTGCCCTGTTCTTTGGTTGGTTCTCCGACCGCCTCGGTCAACGTAAGTCGCCCTTGCTGTTCTGCGTTGTCCTTTACGTGGCGGTGTGGCTGGTCCTGGTCTACCTGCCTTGGCAGCCGGGCTTGATGGGGATGGTGCTTTTTGCATCCATGGGTTTTGCCGGATCTGGGTTTGTGCTCACCTTTGCCGCCGCCAAGGAATTGATCGATCCCCGGCTGGCGGGGATGGCGGTGAGTGTCGTCAATACCGGCTGCTTTATCGGCACCGCCCTGATGCAGCCGCTCTTCGGTTATCTCGCTGATCTTTTTTGGGATGGCCGGATGGTCAACAATATTCGGGTTTATGCGGCGGAAGATTACCAGCGCGGCTTTTACCTGATGCTTTTTTTCGCCGCCATCGCCGTGATCGGTGCCCTGTGTCTCAAGGAGACCGGTTGTCGCAATATTTCGGGAGAAAGATAGCTGTCCCTGCCCCCTCACTCAGTCCCTTAACGCAAACTGTTGACGATCTCCAGGCCGGTTCGCTTTGATTCCGGCAGTTCAACTGCTGCAGTTCCCATCACCTGGGTGCGTTCGCCCCATTTGAGGAGATGGGCGCTCCAGGTGAGGCCGCCGCCAAATGCCGGCATAAGAATGGTGCTGCCGGCGACGACACGCCCCTCTTCGACCGCCTCGACAAGTGCCACCAGGGCGGTAGCGGCCGACATGTTGCCGTAACGTTCGATATTGATGAAGACCTTGTCTGCCGGCAGCTTGAGCTTTTTCGCCAGGGCGTCGATGATGCGCAGATTGGCCTGATGGGGGACAACCAGGTCGATGGCCTCGATGGGCGTGGCCGATTTCGCCAGTACCCTCTCGCAGGCCCGGCTCATCCCTGCCACCGCCTTCTTGAAAATCTCCTGGCCGACGAAGAGCCAGGTGGTATCTCCCATAACACGCTTTTTGTCGGCGTACTTCGTCCCCCAGCCCTGCACCGAGAGAATATCCCGAGCCTCGCCGGAGCAGCCAAGCGCCTCGGCCAGCACCCCTTCCTCTCGGTCGCTTGCCTCCAGGTAGAGGGCAGCGGCGCCATCGCCAAAGAGTATGGCAACATTGCGGTTGCTCCACTCCATCATCTTCGAGACGACTTCGGCGCCAATGACGATCGCCGATCGGACCACGCCGGTTTTGATCATTGCTGTAGCCACCGACAGGCCGTACATGCCGCTGGTGCAGGCGGTATTGACATCCATGCAGCCGGCGTTGCTTGCCCCCAGAAGGCGCTGCACGTTGGATGCGGCGTTGGGGCACATCTCGTCACAGGTGGTAGAGCCGAAGACTATCAACTCGACATCTTCAGCCGTTTTTCCTGCTGCCGCCAGGGCGCGGGCGGCGGCGACATGGGCGAGCTCGGAGACCTCGACGTGGGAGATGCGGCGCTCCTTCATACCGGTTCGGCTCTTTATCCATTCGTCGTCGGTATCGAGAAAGGTGGCGAGATCATCGTTGCTGAGGACGGCGGGCGGCAAGCACTTGCCCCAGCCGGTGATTGCTGCGAAGGTCATTATTACCTCGGGGAGGAAAGGAGTATGTTGTGCCTCACCTCGGAACGTGTTGACCTTTGTTCCGAGAGAGACCGCTGGTTTTTGGCGCGTTGACGTCTCGCACCGTCGTTACAGGCGAAATATGGTAACGACTAAGTGTGGGAATGTCCATGGGAGATTGGGAGCGGATGGACATGCCGAGAAATCTCCTAAGCGGATCGCAGGCATCGTCTTGCCTCGGCCACGAATCTTCGACTGAAATCGGCCATGAGATCGGATTTGAGATTCCAGCAGTGCCAATAGAGGACCACTTCGACCCAATGTGGCGGACTGAGGTTGACGATCCGTCCTTCTCGCTCGAGGGGCTCGCTCTGTTGTTCCGGCAGCACCCCCCAACACCTGCTTTCGGAGACGAAATGGCCGTACATTTCGGAAGAGGGAATGTAAAAGGTCGGCGGTGTTCCGATCGGAGTCACCTCGAGTGCCGCAAATATTTGGGAATTCAAATCATCTTTGCGGTTGTACCTGGCCATCGGGGACAGTGCCAGCCGCTCTTCGCTCAGCCCCGCCGGAAACCACCGATCGCGAAACAAGGTGGTGGAAAACATCGCATAGCGCACACCACCAAGCCGCTCGGCACCGCAGCCCTGCAGGGGGTCGGGGCGGGTCGAGATGCAACCCCAGACATGGCCGGACTGCATGAGGTGGTGGGTGGCGTCCTGGTCGTCTACCTGCAGGTCGAGGACCAGGCGATAGCGATCGAGCAGGCCGGCCAGCACCGGGTAGAGCCAGGTGGCCAGGGTGTCGGCGTTGACGGCGATGGCCACGCTGTTGAAGGCATCATCCTTGGTCGGCACTGTGGCCATGAGCAGATCGTCTTCGAGCTGTTTGACTTTGCGATAGTGATAGAGCAGGGGCAGACCGGCCTCGGTTGGCTGGGGCGGAGTGGAGCGCTGGAGCAGTATCTGACCGTGCTGCTCTTCAAGCAGACGCACCCGCTGGGAAACCGCCGATTGGGTCAGGTGCAGCTTGCGAGCGGCCTTGTCGAAACCGCCTTCGAGAATCACTGTGGCAAAGGTTTCGAGGTTGCGGTATTCGAGCATGCTATCACAATCGTTAATGGATAATGAAATCGTTTAATTTTACTTTATGGGTCTCTCTGTACTATGGTGTCGCCAACAACGCAATCACTGGAGGTTGGTAATGATCACATTTTTGCAGGGAATGGGAACCGGGGCGGGACTGATTATCGCCATTGGCGCACAAAACGCCTTTGTTCTCGCCCAGGGAGTGAGAAAGGAACATAACTGGCTGGTGGCGGCGACGTGCAGCCTCTGTGACGCCTTGCTGATTTTTTTCGGCGCCGCCGGAGTCGGGACACTGGTGGCGCAGCATCCCCTGCTGCAGGAGATTGCCGGTTGGGGCGGAGCCATCTTCCTCTTTCTCTACGGCTGCCGCGCCCTGAAATCGGCGATTCGCGGAGGAAGCCTGGAGATGCAAAAAAGCCACGGCGGGAAAACCCGAATGGCGGTGCTGACCGCCACCCTGGCCGTCACCCTGCTCAATCCCCATGTCTATCTCGACACCATCGTCCTGCTCGGCGGCATCAGCGGTCGCTTTGAAGGCCAGGGCCGCTATCTCTTTGCCCTCGGCGCCGGCACCGCTTCGCTGTTGTGGTTTTTTTCGCTCAGCCTGTGCGGGACCATGCTAGCACCTGTTTTTAAAAAGCGCACAGCCTGGAGGCTGCTTGACGGCGCGGTCTGGCTGACCATGTGGGCCATTGCCGTGCAGATTCTCCCGGCGCTGCGAATGGAGTCGTGAGGAAAATGGTTGTCGGAGCGATACCGCCAAGGTGTTCCGAAAACTCAGGCGAAGATATCTATGCTGTGTTCTGTTGCGCCTGGCGAAGGTGGCGGGGCTGTTGCCGTGGGCGGTGCAGCCGGTGGTGTCACCATCCCTTCGAGCGTCTTTTGAATAAGCTCTCCGGCAAGTTCCGGCAGGTGGTTGGCGGTCTTAAGCAGTGACACGGTGGAAGCGGTTGGGATACTTCCTGTGACGCCGATTTGCATCATTACACCTCACGGAGAACACGCTGGTTGTTAAGTCTTTTCTCAGTCCCTATGTTCACGCCATCAATGCCGGTTTGCTGCAGGGAAACCGGCGTCTTGGTCCGGCTCTGCTCGACCCCAAGCCGGGTCGCACCACTACACCGGGTCATTATGGCATCTCAGGCATCCAGTGAACGAGGGATGGGAAGTGGCTGGAATGGCGTCGGAGGCATTTTCTGGCGCATGACAACCAAGGCAGTGGCTGTCCGTTGTCATCTCGGCGGTATGAACATCCGGATAGTTATTTTTCGAGGGACCGTGCAGTCCCAGATAATAGCGATAGGCACAACCTGCGGAAGTGACCGCCAAAATGATTGATGCCGTTGCCAATAGTCGATTTTTTAGCATATTTTATCCTCCACTTTTCCGTCTTTTAAGTAAACGATTACATCGCTTATCGACATCAGTTCGTGATCATGGGTGGCGATAATCAAGGTGGTGTTCTGCTTCCGACACAGGGTATTCATCTGGTCGATCATCTCCCGGCTGTTGACGGAGTCAAGATTGGCTGTCGGTTCATCGGCAAGGAGTATTGCCGGGCTGTGGGCAACGGCTCTGGCGAAGGCGATTCGTTGCGCTTCTCCGCCGGAAAGTTCTGCCGGCAATGCGGCATGATAGCCGCGCAGGCCAACTGCCGCCAACAGCGCGTCGATGCGTATCCGTTGCACCTTGCCCCTGATACCATTGAGTTCCAAGGGGAATTGCAGGTTTTCCGCGACCGATAGCCATGGCAGCAGATTCCCGGCCTGAAAGACAAAGCCGACCGTTCTTCTGCGAAAGAGGCTTTTCTGGTGCTGGCCAAGCCGACAAATGTCGCATCCGTCGATGACGATGGCTCCCCGGTCCGGCGTTTCCAAGGCCCCGATGCAGTTGAGCAGCGTCGTTTTGCCAGAACCCGAGCGTCCAACGAGCAATACCCCTCTCCCCCTCTCCACGGCAAAGGAAACATCGGTGATGGCAGCCACATGACCGCGGCCCGAAGTGAACGTTTTGGTAACTCCCCGTAATTCGATCATGATCATGCGCCTCTGAGAATCTCTGCCGGGCCCTGCTGCAACAGGTAGGCCGTCGGCCAGATTGCCGCAAAAAGCCCGAAGGCGATGGCGGCGCTGGGAGGGGTGAGTACCGCCACGAGGGTCAGCCGGGGATAGAGGAGCCCGGAGACGGCGAAGTATTGGTTGTGAGAAGTGAAGGCACCGATATCGATACCGATGTTGGAAAAAATCACGGAAATGCCTGTTCCGAACAGGGTCCCGAGTGCGGCAGCCAGGAGCGTCAGGAGAAGGATCTGGGCGACGAGTAACAGTGCCGTTTCCGAGGGCAACACACCCATCGCTTTCATGATGCCGTGATCCCGGAGGTTTTTCAGAATAAAAATGTGAAAGGCGCAAGAGATTCCCACCGACACGATGGCAAATACCAGGACGATGACTATGCCCATGCAGATGTGATCAAGGTCAATCAGCTGTTTCAGGTCCGGCATGAATTCCGGCCAGCCTACAAAGCTGGCGGCAGGCAGGAACTTTCGGTAGGAGGCGACGACAACATCTTCCAGCGTCCCCTTGGCCAGAAAAACGGCAACGCTGAGATAAAATGCTTGGCCAGGCAGGGACTCGACCGGGCAAAAAGCCATTCCCTGGTCAAGGTGAGTGATCCCGGTGCGGTAGATGCCGGCTACAATCAACGAGGTCATCGGAACGCCGTCCCGGTTGCTGATCAGGAGCGGATCACCAACGGCAATGTCAAGGCGTTCCGCCGTTGATTGGCCGATGAAAATAGAAGGCTCGCCGGAATTCGGATATCGGCCCTTCAGGGTCTTCTTCCACAGTGCAGTTGTGGCCTTTTCGGCTTCAGCATCGACACCAATAAGGGTGAGCGGCTCGAAGTTCCCGTCCTTTCCCAGCAACACGGGAAGATGCTTGCGTATCAAAACCCCTTCCACTCCTGAGATTGAGGGAAGGGGGATATTCTCCGGTTGCAACCCGCTGCCGACGATATGACCGGAATAGAGGCCGGTGGAGTTGTCGATCATGGCGTCATTGGTCCCGACAGCCAAAGCCGAAAGAAAAACCAAGGCCGCCACCGCCGTCAAGACCATGAACGACAGGACGAACGTGGATTTCCTGGATCGATACAGGAACAAACAGGCAAGTTGAAGAAGGAAACGCAAGCGCATGGCTGGTTGTCGACGACGAGCTTCAACCTGGAGAGAGCCCGCCGATTCGATCGGCGACGAAGGCCGAGGCTGGGTCGACCAAGTGCTGGTGTTCTTCGAGAAACAGGGTGCTGAGCCCTTTTCTTAACATCGCCATGGCTTCTTGCTTCACTCTGGTGATGACCCCGGGATGGGTTGCATAAAAGTCTGTCTGTGTCTCTCTCCTGCTGATGGCCGATTGCAAATTTTCCCAGACCTCGGGCGATTCTTGATAGGCGATTACCGAGGTCACATAGTTGTGGCGTCTTCCAGCTATATCTGAGAAAAGATCAACAATATCGTCAAGGAGTTGGCAACCGATGCCAATCCGATACAAGGACCGTTGCATTTTTTGAGCTGCCGGGGCCAGGGGAGGCTCAAGAAGCGTGGGGACGACCCAGGGAGACTGGAAGAGTATACCGGTTTTGAAGTGATGGACATCGGTGAGAACCTTTTCGGGAAGCAGCCGTTGCTCAACGCCCCCCTCCTCGGATGCCTCCTGCGTTCCGCTTCTTGCCAGGGCATCAAGGCAGGCGTTGTTCGCCCGAAGAGATAACTCGATCGGCAGGTGCTGCTGGTGACAATACTCCGACAGCAGGGCAAAGAGCACCCGATCCGCAACCATTATATCTACAACCGAGCGAAAGCGATGCGCTCGGGGCGGCAGATTCGTTTCCAGGGTGGTTTTGTATTCATCGTCGAGAATATTGTCGCAACCGGTTACCAATCCCCGCAGGCACTGGTTGATGGCGACGTACAAAATACGCCGTTCCTTGGGTATGCCCGATCTGAGGTAGGAGTATAGGAAGAGTGCGGAAAAAAAATTCTTCGACAGGGAAAACCACGCCCGGTCGGGGGGGACAAGGTTGATGGCCCCTCCGTTGAGGACAATGGCCGCTTCCTGCCAGAAACGTTCGAGACCCGCACTAAGCTCGGCGTCGAGTTCGGCAAGCTCCATGGCTTGCTGCAAGGAAGATGAAGTGACGCTCATAAGGGTTTGGTGGTTGAAAAAAGAGAGATGTAGCCAAAGTAGTGAGCTACCCTTTGTGGATGCGCGAAACCGGTGGTGGCGATCAATTCCGGCAAAACGCCCTGAATATTTTCAGCTATTTGCGGCTGCAGGAAGACCCAGCGCGATACATGCGATATCAATGCCCCAAAGACGGTGGTCGGTTTGTCCATGTCGGCAATCACCAGCTTGCCACCGGGTTTAAGGACCCTGTTCGCCTCGCGCAGGCTCTGTTTTTTCAAGTCTAATGGGATATGATGAAAAAATAGGCTGGAAACGACGGCATCAAAGGAAGCGTCGGCAAAATTGAGGTGTTCCGCTGCCATGGCTTCGAAACGGCACAGCGATGACCCGCGTTTGCTTCGGGCCGCCTCAATCATGCGACCTGCGGCATCAATGCCGGTGATAGATCCTCCTTGGTCCGGATCGAGGCGGTGGGAGATTTTTTCGCAAAGCAAGCCGGTTCCGCATCCCAGATCGAGAATGGCTTCGAACGGCTTGGGGGCTAGCGTGTCGATGATCCTTTGGTCGAACTCCCGCTGTTTGTTCAACAAGCAAAGTGGTTCGAGCACATCGTAGACAGAGGCAGCGTAATCGAGGGTGCGTCCCCTGGTCGGAATGGAGGCTATCGGTATGTTTCTCATGGAGTATGAAAGAATCAGTAGGCGTTCAACATGGTGGTGGCCAGCATTCCTAATGCCTTTTCAATATACCACTCGATTGGGAAGAATTCTTTGGAATTGTCGACTTGGAAGGTTTGATGCCTCTATTAAGCCATGAGGCGGCCTGCGGAAAAAATTTTTATGAAATCAAGCTGGGTGGGGTGGTTGGCAACCGGTGGCGCCATGCAATTTTTCATCCCTCTGGATGGTACCTGACTGAGGGGGCACTTGATGGCGGGCGGTGCGAGATTTAGGAAAAGGCAAGGGCAGGGGTGGCGGCAAAGCTGGATGCAGCATCAAGCGCACCCTTCCGTAACAACCGGAAAAGTCCTTTGGTTTTCATGGAAAATCTGCGGTATAGTGCCGCGGTTGGCACGCCAGCCAGGTTCAACAATAAAGGAGCAGTTATGGATATCAGCAAAATACGGCTTGTTTGTTTCTCGCCCACCGGCACGACTCGCAAAATTTTGGTGAGTATTGCCAAAGGCCTTGGGGCCGACGTGATCGAAGCGGTCAATCTCACCCCGTCCGGCGGTGAGTGGAGCCTGAGGCCCGTGGGAGATGACGAGTTGGCCGTCATCGGAGTCCCGGTCTATGGCGGGCGGGTGCCGGCCGAGGCTATCAAGCGCCTGCACACGCTCAAGGCGAATCGTTCCCCGGCAGTGCTCGTAGTGGTCTATGGCAACCGCGACTTCGAGGATGCCCTGCTGGAGTTAAAAA
>CAYSON010000043.1:9935-12259 GCA_964432635.1 uncultured Desulfopila sp. | reverse complement strand
GATAGTCTGTGCTGATGCGCAGGGATCCGGCAAAGAGCTCGAGCACCGAAAGGTTTCCCGGCTGCTCGTGGAGCAACTGGCAAAAAAAGCCATCAAAAAAGATATACATGGCCAGTGCCCCGGAATCGACCACGCCGGCCTGCTCAAGCTCCGGCAAAAGGCTTGGGGTGGCGAGCACCGCCTGGCGCAGCTGGTCGAGCAACGGGGCGGCGTGGAGCTTGTCGGAGCCGACGGCGCCTAGGGCCTGGGCGAGGCAGTCGAACAGGGTGAGCATGGTGCCCTCTCGCGGCTGGACCAGGGCGCGACGGGCGAGAAGACACGCGGAAGCGGCGCGCGGGGCCAGATCTTCAAGGGCTGCTGATAGACAGAACTCCTGGAAAAACGAGGCGGCGATATTGCCGGAGTTGCCGGTGGCGGCTCGTATCAACCGCTCGCCCATCGTTGTGCGGTCGTCCTCAGGGGTTCGCAGTGGCGCCAGGCTGATGCGCAGATTGGCGCCGGTGTCACCGTCGGCCACCGGGAAGACGTTGATGTCGTCGAGCAATTCCGACCAGGCGACAAGGCAACCATAACCGGCGGCCAAGGCTGAGCGCAGATCGCTCATGAATCCTTGGTCGCTCATGATTCCCCCAGCAGCAGGATGATGGCGTCGCGATCGTATTTGCCGCTTCCGGTCATGGGTATCTTGTCAACCTTCTTGAGTCGTTTCGGTAGAGCATAGGGCTCCAGGGAGAGACCAAGTGTTTTGAGCAGCCCCTGGCAATCAACCTGGTCCCCCTCGACCACGGCGCAGATGCGGTGTTCGCGACCGCTCGGTTCCGGCAGGGCGATAACATAACAGTCGACCACTGTCTCCATCCCTTTGATCAGCCGACAGATTTCGTCGAGATCGACCCGCTTGCCGCCAACCTTGGTGATGGCGTCGATGCGTCCCTTGAGCAGGAAGCCGGCCTCCTTTGTGACCTCGATGCGGTCGTTGGTGAGGAAATAGCCGTCACCGTCGACAGACAGCTCCGGCGAGAGATAGGGCGAGGCCACTGCCAGGCGTCCGTCGAACCTTTTCCAGTGGATAAGGGAAAAGGGGGTGAACTGCTCCTCTCCCCTGGCTCGGATGCGGGTGGCGATGCCGCCGGTCTCGGTGGAGCCGTAGACCTCGACGATGCCCTGGGGGTTGTGGATAGCGAACTCTTCGGCATCCTCCCTGTCGAGCATCCCGGCCGAGGAGAAGGCCAGACGCAGGCCGAGGGCCTTGTCGCGCAACACCCGGTAGTGGGCGGGCACGGCGGCAAGGATGGTTGCGTGGTGCTGGCGGACGGTGGCGACGATCTCGTTGGGAAAGGAGGGGGTCTCCTCGATAACCGTCGCCCCGGCCAGCAAAGGCATGATCACCGAGTAGAGCAGGCCGTAGATATGGTAGGGAGGAATGGTGGCGAGGATGGTGTCGCCACCATCCACGCGGAAATGTCGGGCAAGGAAGAACCCCTCGCAAAAGAGGTTGATGGCGGTTTTTGACCAGATCTGCGGGGTGCCGGTGGAACCGCCGGTGAAGATCCGTAGCAGCTCCGCTTCCGCTTGCCCATCCTGGTCGTGCCAAGAAAGCGGCTTTGCCGGCGGCTCCACAAATACCGCCTGCATTGCCGCGGGCAGGGGGCGATACCTGTCAACCAATGCCACGGTGCAGCCGGTCCTTTCCTGGAGTTGCTCCAACCCCTGGGCGGAGAGGGTGTGGGGCAGGAGCAGTGGTGGGCCGCCGGCCAGGGCGGCAAGCAGAGCAGCGGCCACCAGGGCCTTGTTGTCGAGGGCCAGGCAAAGGCCGGGTTCGCCCGGACACCGCTGCCCGAACTGACGGCGCAAACCTGCGGCGAGGTTGTAGACCTCAGCGTAGCTGGCACCGCCGCAGACGAATGCCCGCTCCGGGTCCTGCGGTCCCTGCAGCAACCGGACGAGACTCTCGCCGATGTGATCAACCGAGTAAGGAGTTTCCTTCATCTCTGGTCAAGGCTTTGCCAAAGGATTGCCCGGCCAAGCTGCGGTCGCGTGGCCGGAAGGTGTTATTGGCCATTTCACGCTGCACCACCCGTTTGAACAACTTGGCCATCTTGATATGCTGCGCTTCGTCGCGGTAGAAAGTGTTCCAGGCGTAGTCAAGCAACTCCTGCAATTTTTCCCGGCTCATCTGTTTTGGTTGGTAGACAACGCGATCGGCCGAATAGTCGTTCCAGTCGTGGGAGAGAATCCGACCCTCGCGGCTCAGGTCCCCGTAGGCCCTGGGGTGGGGAAAGGGGGTGAGCACGGCACATGCGGCCGGGCGGCGCCCGGTTTGG
>CAYSON010000043.1:0-9925 GCA_964432635.1 uncultured Desulfopila sp. | reverse complement strand
GGTAAGTTCGGCCAGGTCGAGCTCGATTTCGAGCAGGAAGTCGATAAATCGCTTGATAGAATCTTCGCTATGGCTGTCTAGGCTCAGGAGGATGGTGCCCTCGACAAGGATGCCGTGATCGTGGTAGCGCTTGATCCGCTCCTTGATATAGTCGGAGGTGTCGAAAACCGCCTGATAGACATACCAGGCCCCGGCCTGGGCGGCCAGATCGAGGATATCCGGCTTGTCCTCGATGGGGTGGGAACACCAGTTTTTCTTGAGCGGGATCATCTCCCGGAACAGGTCGCGCTCCCACTGGCTATCCTGGGCCAGTGAATTGTCGACGACGAACAGGCGATTGTTGTCGATGGCCGCCATCTCCGCCACCGCGCGCTCGATGGGGCGCGGGCGAAAGACCCGGCCGCCGAGATAGGAGACGGCGCAAGGATAGCAGTGGAAGCGGCAGCCACGCGAGGCGTGCACGAGATCGACCATCTGCACCCCCTTATGGTTGTAGAGGGAGCGTTTGAGGATGTCACGACGGGCCGGGCCGACCAGGGCGATGTCGGGGCGCTGGTCGAGATAATCGTAGCAGGGCTTGAGCCGACCGGTGCGAAGGTCGGCAAGCACCTCCTCCATCCGTCCCTCGGCCTCGCCGAGAAAGACGGCATCGGCGTGCAGCATGGTCTCCTCGGCGTGCAACATGGTGGCGATACCGCCGAAAATCACCTTGATCCCTCTGCGGCGGTAGGTGTCGGCGATCTCCCAGCCGCGCTTGACCTGGATGGTGAGCATCATCGAGATGCCGACCACATCGACCTCCTCGTCGAAATTTATGGTTTCAAGATTTTCGTCGGTGAACACCACCTCAACATACTCCGGCAGAGTGGCGGCAAAAACCACCGGGCCGTGCGGGGGCAGATGAAACTCGGTTTGTCGCTGCAGTTTTGCCCACTTGGGATAGATGAGTTTGAATTTCATTGCGATGTTTTTGCGATTAGAACATCCCACCATTGACCGAGATGACCTGACCGGTGACATAGGAGGAGGCGTCGGAGCAGAGGAAGGCGACCACCTTGGCCACCTCTTCCGGCTTGCCGATGCGCGCCATGGGGATGAGATTCTTGATATGGTCCTTGGGCAACGCGCTGATCATTTCGGTTTCTATCAGCCCCGGGGCGACAACGTTGACGCGGATACCGAGGCGGGCCACCTCGGCGGCCAGCGAGCGGCTGGCACCATTAAGCCCGGCTTTTGCGGCACTGTAGTTGGCCTGGCCACGGTTGGCCATCAGCGAACTGGCCGAGGAGATGGAGATGATGCAGCCGCGCCGCCGCCGCACCATCTTTTCCAGCACTGGTCGGGTCATGTTGTAAAAACCGCCGAGTGAGGTGTCGATGACGCTGTGCCATTTCTCCGGTTCCATCATCAGGAACAAACCATCGGCGATGATGCCGGCGTTATTGACCAGGACCTCAATGCCACCATGGCGAGCGGCAATCTCTTCCACGGCCTGTTCCGCCGCCTGTCGATCGCGCACGTCGAAAGCGATAATCTCGCCATCACCACCATTTTCTCTGATGGCGGCCAGGGTGTGTTCCGCCCCGTTGTGGTCGCTGCGATAGTTGATCACCGGGTAATAGCCACCAGCTGCCAGTTCCAGACAGATGGCCCGGCCGATACCCTTGCTGCCGCCGGTGACCAAGGCCACCCGGACTTCCTTGTTGTCGTTCATACGCTTATTCTTGATACAACTGCAGGATCATGCTGCCGATGAGCCGGCCGTCCCAGCGTTGTTCGCAGAAAACCTCACGGAGATTGATGAAATCGTGTGTGTTCTCGGCCCGGCAGAGGATGTTGGCGCCGTAGGGCAGGTAGTCGAGGAAGAACTCGGCCTTTTTAATACCTACCAGCCAACCGGTTTTGTCCGAATCCGGCCCTTTGGTGTGGATGCGGTCCCAACCGTTGCACACTCCCGCGCTTTGGGCGGCCAGTTCAACCAGTATCAAGCCGTTCACGCCTTGGGGTTCGGCCATAGGCCAGGAACGCTGCACCGTGCAGCGCACTTCGGCCTGTTGCTGGTCGACCCGCAAAACCTCGTCAACCAGCAACATGGTGTCGCGGTGGGGCAGAAGGTCGAGCAGGGAAAGGTCGTTTTGCGGTGGGTTGCTCAGGGCCATGGCGCCATATGGGGGCGGATAGGTCTTGATGCCATGGGGATCACGCCAAAAGGTGCGGACCTCGGGCAGCAAAAATTATCGACACTGATACCTCATTATTTGTCAAATCGCCACCAATTTAGATGACAAACAAGTTGTCCTTATATAAGATGGTTCTTCGGCTCGCGGTAGCGGCTGTTGTGTAAATAGTCGAGTTAATCCGATAATTAACTCCATATGGTGAAATTTTTCCGCCCTTTGGTAGAGAGCCTCGAGGCGGGGTTTTGCCGGTTTTTTCCAGTATCGCGTGGACAACATATGCAATCATTGATAGAGGAATTAAAAGGAAAGCTGATCGACATACTCAACCTGCAGGACGTCACCCCGGATCGCTTCGATGAGCACGCCCGTCTGGTGGGGGGCGAGTTGGGCATCGACTCCATCGATGTTCTGGAGATGGTGGTGATGGTCGAAAAAGATTACGGCATTGTCATCAACAACCAGGAGGTGGGGGAGAAGGTCTTCGCTTCTCTGGCCGCACTTGCCCAGTATATTCAGGAAAACTCACCCAAGGCCCACCCTTGAGCCAGCCGCCGGTCTCTCTCACCGCCGTTGGCGTGATCACTCCTCTCGGCGAGTCGCTAACCGCCATCGACTCCTTCGACTGTCGGTTGCGGGAAAGGTAAATCAAGGGGTGCAATCATGGGCATGATCTCCTCCACTTCATTGGTTAAAAGCTTGGTTGTTTTGATGTTTCTCGCCCTTGGCACGGGGGAGGCGGCTGCCGTCGACGAGGCCACCACCTCCCTGCTTGGCGAGATTCGCCAGGCGACTGCTTCGGTGAGGGCCTTTCGCTCCCAGTTTGTTCAAGAGCGGCGCTTGTCGTTGTTTGCCAAGCCGGTGATCTTTCACGGTAGTCTCACCGTGGTGCGACCTGATCAGCTACGCTGGGAGTTTACAAGACCGGTGCCCTCGGCCCTGATCTTCAACGGCCGCAGTGGCTTGCGCTGTAACGATCAAGCGCCGCCTAGCCGCTTCGACCTCGACACCGATCCCATCATGCGCACCGTGGCCGAGCAGCTTTGGCTCTGGCTCGGTGGTGATTATTCCAAGCTTGGAGGCGGCTACGAACTGCACAGCGAGGGGGACTCACTGATCATCCGCCCCAAGGACGAGAAGACCAGGGAGTATGTGGAGAAGATCACCATCACCTTCAACCGCCAAACCCTGCAGCCGCAACGGGTGGTGATCGACGAACCGGGCGGGGATGCGACCCTGCTGCACTTCACCGCCACCGACCAGGGCGGCGATGTTGACCCTGCACTCTTCACGCGATGTTCCCCGCCATGAAACGGAGTGAGATTGTCCTGCGCTGGGTGTTGGCGCTGGTGGTGGTTGGTCTCGGACTGCTGGCCATCGGCGATCTACGTCTCAAGGAGGACGCCGTTGATCTTCTTCCCGGAGAGGCGGTGCGTGGCGACATCCGCCAATTGCAGCGTCTTGGCTTGGTTGATCGCGTTTTCATTACCTTGACCGCCTCGGAGGCGGCCGGTGAATCCCCGGAGGCGCGGCGAAGGTTGCAGACCAGTGCTGCCGCACTCGGCGCAGTTATGGCCGATAGTGGCCATTTTTCTTATGTACTGGCACGATTGCCGGCTGGGTACGAAAACGCCCTGTTCGCTTCGTTGCGGCGCTCGCTCCCGGCCCTGCTCGATCACGACGGGCGGCGCAGGCTGCTGGAGATGGCCACGCCAGCCGGTATACAGGCCGGAGTAAATCAGGCCTTTTCCCTGCTCAACGGTCCCGGGTCGATGGCCATGAAACGCCAGGTGCAGCTCGATCCCCTGGGATTAACCTCCCTGATATTGAACAAGCTCAACCATCTTCGCGCCGATTTCGCCCTGCGCCTTGACGAAGGATTTTTCATCAGCCGTGACGGCCGCAGCTGTCTGGTGGCGGCGGAAAGCAACCGTCCGCTCACCAATTTGCACAACGCCCTGCAACTGCAAAGCTTTTTCCAAGATGCGCAGCGGCAGTTGGCTCCGGGGATCGAAATGCGCCTTATCGGCAGCCTGCCCCACACCCTGGCCAACAGCGCCACGATTAAGCACGATCTGCGGGTGTTGCTGCCGATTGCCAGCGTCCTGCTGCTTGTGCTGCTGCTTTTTTCCCTGCGCAGTCCGCGAGCCCTGGCGGTGTTCATCGTCCCTTTCCTGGCGGCGCCGCCAGCCATTGCCCTGACCCGCATGGTGCACGGCGTGTTGACCGGTCTGGCCCTGCGGCATGGTATTGTTCTGCTCGGCATAGCCGTCGATTTTTCGGTTCAACTCTATCTGGCTCTCTGCGAGGGACAGGGGGAGCGACGCCACATTTATGGACAGGTGGCCAAGCCGATGGCCTTTGCCGTCGCCACCACCTTGTCGGTGTTCGTCGTCCTGCTCTTTTCCGAGGTGGCCTCGCACCGCCAGATGGCGTTATTGGCCCTGTTTGGGGTGATCATTGCCCTGGGGTTGACCTGGTTGCTCATTCCCACCGTGGCGGTGGCGGGCGGCGCACCGGCCGGCCATCAACTCGGCTCGGGGATAAGACAGGGGGGAAGAGTGTCGCGCCTGCTGATTCTCGCCGTCTGGCTGCTGCTGCTGGCTGCCGGCGCTCTGTCTTGGCCGCATTTGCGCTATAATGGCGATCTGCGCTCCCTTGACGTCCCCGATCCCCGGGTCATCGCCGACGAGCGCCATTTTACCGCCACCTGGGGCGGTGGGGGCGAGCAGGCCTTTGTCGTCGCCGAGGGGGCAACGCTTGCCGAGGTTCTTGATCGTAATGGCAGAGTCGCCGCGTTCCTCAGGGGGCAAAACTTTTCTTCCTACCAGAGCGTTGCTCCGCTCTTGCCGGGACCGGCACTGCAGGCCGAGAATCTCCAGGCCTGGCGGGACCTGTGGGCGGAGATTCGCCCGCAATTCGAACGTCAGTTGTTAACCACCGCCAAGGATCGCGGTTTTGCCGACCGCGCCTTTGCACCCTTTTTCGCCTGGCTTGACCTTGAGCCGCAGCCAGTCGGGCCGGAGACCTTTCTCGACGGACCGCTGCAGCCGCTCTTTGCCACCATGTTGCGCCAGGCTGACGATGGTGGCTACTTGGCCATGACCACGGTGGCCGTTGACACCAACAATCTGCCAAGCCTGCTTCATTTCGCCGAGGGGGAACAAGGGATCAGGGTGCTCGCCGCCCTCAAGTGGCGGGCCGAGGTGGAACGGCTGCTGCGCCACGATATCGTCTTCCTGTCGCTGGCCGCGGCGGCGGTTATCGTCGTGCTGGTGGCCCTGCAGTTCAGGGAAGTGAGAGCGGTGCTGGCGGTGCTCGCTCCAGTGCTTTCGGCCCTGGCGGCGATGCTCATCTACTGCCGGCTTGGTGATGGTCAACTCAATATGATGCATCTCATCATGGGCATCATGGTCATTGGCCTTTGCGTCGACTACGGTATTTTCATCGTTTGTGGGGTTCTCGAGCCGGGTGGTGAGGGGATGCCTCGGGCGGTGGCGATCTGCGCCGTCTCCACCCTGATCGGCTTTGGCGTTCTCTGCTTTGCCGAGCATCCGGCGCTCCATGCCCTGGGAGTAACGGTGCTGGTCGGCATCGGCGCCGCCCTGCCCACCGCCCTGGTGGTTAGCCCGGCTCTGCTGCCCCGGGTCGCGAGGAGGCCGAGTTGAGCAGCAAGCAGCGCCTTGTCCTGCTGGTGCTCTTGGGGGTTTGTATCCTCTCCGGCTGTGCGCCTCCATCGTCGACCCTGCGGTCATTGCCGGAGCACACTGAAAAGGTCGAGAGCAGGCTATTCAATCTGCGCATCGAGCGTTGGGGAGACATCCGCTTCTCCGGTCTTCTCGCCCTGCAGCAAGGAAATGGAGAAGTGCACTATGCCCTGCTTGATGCCAGCGGGGTCAAGTTGCTGCAGGCGCGGGTCGATGCGGCTGGCGAGTCGCAGGTGCTCCACGCCAAAGGGGCGCTGCGGGACTCGGGCCTCGACACTTTTCTCGGCGAGGCCTTGGCGCGCATCTTCCTGCAGGAGCCGAAGGAAGCGCCCTGTGCCAGCAAGTGGTGGCGCAGGCTCTGTCGCCAGGATGAGGCGATGAAAAGCGGCCATTTCGGGCCAGTGCTGCTGTGGCGGGCCGAAGTCCCCACCGCTCTTGTCGGGACGGAGATTATAAGCTACCGTCAACCCTGGCTGGGGGTGGGTCTGATTTTGCGGCCGGTGCTTTCCCCGTGATCTCCAAGGCCCTGCGGCCGGGTGTTTTTTCTCGTGAGGGTACGATGCGACAACAACCCACCATACTTCTCGTTCATCCCTTGGGCTACAGCGCCAAGCGCGCCGGCAGCGATATCTCCCGGGTGGCTAATATTATGCCACCCCTGGGCCTGGCCTCGATTTCCGCCTATCTCAGCGCCGACGGTATAAAGAACGACATCATCGACTGTTACGCCCATCCCGATTCGGATGAGCGCATTGTCAACTATTTACGTGACAAGAGGCCAGATTATATCGGCTTTTCCTGCACCACCTCGAGCTTTTACGACGGGGAACGTCTGGCCCGTTTGGCCAAAACGGCGCACCCGAGCATCCGAACCGTCTTCGGTGGGGTTCATGTCTCCGCCCTGCGCGAGGAGGTGCTCGAGCAGTATACGGCGGTCGACTATGTCGTTGCCGGGGAGGGGGAGGAGACCCTACGGCAACTGCTGACCACGCCGCTCTCATCCCTCTCCTTAGTGGAAGGCCTGGTGCTCAGGAACGAGGCGGGTCAAGCTGTTTTCACCGGGCGACGCAAGCAGCTTCTTGACCTCGACAGCCTGCCCCTGCCCGACTACCAGAAGCTCGCAGGCTACCCCAAGGCCTACACCCTGCCGATCTTCAACTATCCCAAGGCCCCCAACGGCAGCTGCATCTCCAGTCGTGGCTGCCCCTATGCCTGCAGCTACTGCGACCGCTCGGTGTTCGGTCGCAGCTTTCGCTACAACTCGGCTCCGTACCTCTACCGCCATATGCGCTTCTTGCAAGAGACCTATGGCCTGCGCCACCTCAATTTTTACGATGACCAGTTTACCTTCAATCGCCAGCGGGTGGTCGACTTCTGTCGTATGGTGGGAGAGCAGCCGTTGGGCATGACCTTTAACTGCGCCGCCCGCGCCGAGCATCTCGACGCCGAGCTCCTCACTCTGATGAAAAAAGCCGGCTGTTGGATGATCAGCCTCGGCATCGAGACCGGCGACGCCGAGCTGCTCTCAGCCCATCGCCAGAATGTCGATTTGGCGGTGATGCGCGAGAAGATTCTCCTCATCAAGGCGGCGGGAATCAGAGTCAAGGGCCTGTTGATGATGGGGCTGCCGGGGGAAACCGAGGCGAGCATCAGGAGGAGCAAGGACTATGTCTTTTCCCTGCCCATCGACGACTTCAACCTCTCCAAGTTCACCCCCTTTCCCGGCTCGCCGGTTTACCGCCAGATCAAGGAGGCCGGCTCGGCCATGGGCAATTTTGCCGAGGACTGGGAAAAAATGGACTGCATGGAGTTTCAGTTCATCCCCCATGGCCTGCAGCGGGAGCGCATGGAAAAATTGTTCATCGACTTCTACCGCAGCCATTTCCAGCGCTCGCGGGTGCTGTGGGGCTACTTCGCCATGATCTGGAGGTCGCCGGATAGCTGGCTGCGTTTTCTTAAGAATCTCACGTCGTTTCTGCGCTTTGTCTCGACCAACGAGCGCATCGGAAAATAAGAACGATTCAGGCGAACGGGGGCCATAAAACGGCCACCTAACCGATCTTCTCGGCGCCGACCCGCTGGCCCTTGATAGAGCGTACCACGTAGCGAGAGTTGCTGAAGAGCGCGGGATTCCACGGACACTTGAGATAGATGTCGCGACCGACCGTGAACTTGTTGGTATCACGAACTCCGAGGTCGAAGCCAACCCCGTGCAGGGAGATATCGGCAAGATCGGCGGTGATTTCCCGGCCGTCGCCAGTCTGCAGCAGCACCGCGCCATACTGTTGGTCGCGAGGGATCAAGCGGCGATTGAAAATGCACCGGGTGGTTTCCCCGCACTTGCTGCAGCGCAGCGAACGCGAACGCACCCCGGAAGGAACGGTGATCATTCTCTTGCCCTGGCATAGCGGACATTTGAAAAGGGTCCTGCCGTTTTCAAGGCGAAAGGTCTTGGTTCTGGCCATATTTGCCTCCGCAAGGTTCGCTGCTGACCACCTCCCGGCCGACCGTGGAGAGGGGGATCGGACACCGGGCGAGGCGCTGATTTGCTTTGCTCCCGCGCTCGGCTATAATGGCGGGAGGCGAATCTTGTTATAGTGATAAAGCATTCTGGCAAATTTTTCAAGAATCGGCTGGAGATTGCTTGGGGCATGAGCGGTCAAGGGGTAGGGCTTTTCCGGAAACACCCTCGGAGAGAGAAATGAAACGTGGACTGTCGACGGTCTCGGTGCTGGGGGCGGTGCTGCTCCTGCTGGTGTGCACCCAGCTGATGAATGGTGCGCTGAGCCTGCTTTCTTTTGAAAAGCAGCAGCTGGCCTCGGTGCTCTCGACGCACGATGCGGTGGGGGCCAATATAAGTGCCAAGATCGAGAGAGCCCTGCGCCTTGGTAAGAGCCTGGAAAAATTCGTCGGCGTCGAGGCCCTGCTGCAGGAGGGTCTGGAGATGGCTCGCGACCTCGACAATATCAGCTTGCATAAGGCGAGCGGCGAGGTGGTGGCGGCCTCCAACCGCAGCGCCTTCCTGCCGCCCGCGGCAAAAGTCGCCACCGCCCGCGAGGGAGGCGATGGTAGCCGACATCTCCGCGTCGGTGACCTCCATTTCCAGTTTTTCCCCCTGCTCTCAGGACGGGATCACGGGGGAGTGCTCTGCTTTGCCTTCGACGAAACCCGGTTGTCGAAAAAGCGTTGGGCCATCGCCGTCAAGGGCTTGACCTCCCTGGCCCTGTGTACGCTGGCGGCGGCGCTGATGCTCAGCGTCGGCCTGCGCCGTGCCCTGGAGAGGCCCGCCGACAAGCGGACCGGCTATCTGGCGCGGTTGCTCTTTCTTGTTTTGGGCGGGGCCCAGCTGCTCTGCTCCGGCTACAATTTCCTGCTCTTTCAGGACGATTATGTCGAGTTGGTACACCAAAAATCGCGCACCGTGGCAGGCCTGACGCAGCAGGATGTCAACTTTTTTCTTAAAAAAGGGTTGCAGGTTAATGCGTTGGTGAACATCGACAAGCAATTGGCGGAAACGGTCGAACGCAATGCTGAGATCCACGGCTTGGCCATCGAGGACCTCCAGGGCAAGGAACTCTATCGCGGCGGCCAGCTGCAGGGCACCTCGGCGGGAAAGGCAGAGAGGCTGCCCCTCACCGGCAAGGAGGGTGAGGTGGGCAAGTTGGTGGTGGTCCCCAACGTCGGTGTGGTCGAGAAGGCGGTGCGCGGTATCGCCTTCGACTCTCTGACTATTGTTGCCTTGTCCCTGCTCTTTATCATGGAATTGGTGCTGTTTCTTTTTGCCACCCTGCTTAAGCGAGAAGATAGCGGCAAGGAGTCGCCGGAGGAGAGGGCAGATCTCGGCGCCTTGACACGGACGGCGATTTTTCTCTTCATCTTCGCCGCCTCCCTCGGTTATTCCTTTATTCCTCTGCACATGGCCGACATCTACAGGCCGATCGCCGGTCTTTCCAGGGATATGCTGCTCGGACTGCCCCTGGCCCTGGAGATGCTCGGCGGTGGTCTGTTACTGATACCGGTGGGGAGGTGGATTGACAAGCG
>CAYSON010000042.1:0-12349 GCA_964432635.1 uncultured Desulfopila sp. | reverse complement strand
AGATGACAATGATTGCCAGGGCCAGCAGCCAGCCCAGGCTGGCCTGGGCATCCTGAAACTGCTGGGCGTTGCCCTGAAAGGAGGCGCTGACCCCGTCGGGAAGCAGGCTTTGGTTGAGCTTTTCGAGATCGGCGAGGACATCGCCTAGGGCTGACCCTTCTCTGGTATTAAAAGACAGAGTCACCGAGGGCAGCTGGCCGGTGTGGTTGATCGACAACGGCCCGACCCCCTCCGAGGCAGCGGCCACCGCCACCAGCGGCACAAGCTGGCCGGTGGCGGAGCGGACATGAAGGTACTCGATGGCCGAGGCGTCGCGGCGATAGGACGGGGCCACTTCCATGATCACGTCGTACTGATCGTTGCTGCCGTTGATGGTCGAGACCACCCGGGTGCCGAAGGCGCTGTAGAGGGTCTCCTCGATGCGGCTCGGGGACACTCCCTGGAGCAGGGCGCGGTCGCGGTCGATGGCCAGGTTCAGCTCCGGATTCTCCAGCTGCAGGTCGCTGGAGACGTCGACCAGACTGGGATGTTCGCGCATCGCCAGCTCCAATTTTTTCCCGGCGTCATAGAGTTGCGGCAGATCAAGGCCCTGCAACGTCACCTGGTAGAGACTGCGCGTACGCCGCCCGCCGACACTGATTGGTGGGCGATTGCTGGGCATGGCGCGAATGCCTGGGATCGAGTTGAGCTGCGGCCGCAGGGTGGCGATGATCTGATCGACACTCTCCTCGCGCTGGCTGCGGGGTTTAAGCACCACCAGCATAAAGGTGGAGGTGTCGACGTCGACGAGAAAGCGGTCGACATTGGGGTTTTTTTGCAGAATGGCGGCCAGTTTCATGGAATAGCCGACCAGGGCCGGCCAGGAGGTATCCTGGGAAGTCTCGGTGGAGATCATGATCATGTCGCGATCCTCGGCCGGAATGAACCCCTTGGGAATGATGGCAAAGAGTTTCACGGTGGCAACCAGCAGGAGCAGCGACAGTAGCATGGTGGCGAGCTTGTGGCGCAGTACGAACATCAGACTACGGTCGTAGAGGCGCACCATGAAGAGATGGACCCGTTCCGTCCACTGAGAGATACGGCCGTAGTGCACCAGATGCGGTTCGCGTAAGAAACGGGCGGCAAGCATCGGCGTCAGGGTCAGGCTGATGACGCCGCTGACCAGCACGGCGACGCCGATGGTCACCGCAAACTCGCGGAAGAGACGACCCATCATGCCGGAGAGGAAAAAGAGAGGAATGAAGATGGCGGTGAGCGACAGGGTCATGGAGATAATGGTGAAGCCGACCTCGCGCGCCCCGTCGAGCGCCGCCTGCATCCGGTTCTTGCCCATTTCCAGGTGGCGGACGATGTTCTCGAGGACGACGATGGAGTCATCGACGACAAAGCCCACCGAAAGGGTCAGGGCCATCAATGACAGGTTGTTCAGGCTGTAGTCGAGCAGGTACATGACCACGAAGGTGCCGATGATCGACATCGGCAGGGAAAGACTGGGGATCACCGTGGCCGAGACATTGCGGATAAAGAGGAAGATGACCATCACCACCAGCGCCAGGGTGAGCAGCATGGTGAAGCGAATCTCCTCCACTGAGGCCTTGATTGACAGGCTACCGTCGCGGAGGATGGTGAGATTGGCTCCGGCCGGCAGGTTCTGGCCGAGAACGGGAAGAATCGCCTTGACCGCGTCGGTAACCTCGAGGGTGTTTGTGCCCGGCTGTTTGAAGACGGCGAGAAAAATCGACTGGGCCTTGCTGTCGCGAGTAAAGAACCAGGCACCGCTCTGGTCGTTTTCGACGCTGTCGACCACTGTGGCGATCTCGGCCAGTTTCACCGGTCGGCCATTGCGCACGGCGACGACGATGTCGCGGTACTCGGAGGACTCGGTTAATTGGCCGTTTGCCTGCAGGGTCATCTTGCGCCGGTCGCCGCTCAGTTGGCCGAGGGGGCGATTGGAGTTTTGGCCGGCGATGGCGGCGGCGATTTCCGGGAAATCGAGGTTGTGGGCGTGCATCGCCCTTGGGTCGAGGTGGATACGCACTGCGAATTTCTGCGAGCCGCGTACCTGGACCTGGGCCACTCCGAGGACGGTGGAGAGGCGCTGACTCATGGTCTGGCCGTAGCGGTCGATATCGGTCAGCGGCAGGGTCGAACTCGACAGGGCGATATAGAGGATGGGGATATCCGCCGGGTTGGCCTTGCGAAAGGAGGGTGGGGCCGGCATGTTGTCGGGCAGCTGTCGGGTGGCCGAGGAGATGGCGGCTTGAACGTCCTGGGCGGCGGAGTCGATGTCGCGGTCGAGAGAGAATTGCAGGGTGATCTGCGTCCGCCCGGTGGTGCTTACCGAACTCATCGAGTCAATGCCGGCGATGCTCGAGAACTGTTTTTCAAGCACCGTCGCCACCGTCGTTCCCATGGTCTCCGGGCTTGCCCCGGGCAGGGTGGCGGTGACGTTGATGGTTGGATAGTCGACGTTGGGCAGGTCGCTCACCGCCAGTCGCTTATAGGCGATGAGGCCGAAGAGGAGGATGGTGAGCATGGTCAGCACGGTCATCACCGGCCGGCGGATAAAGAGGTCGGACAACGAGATCATGGCTTGCCCCGTTTATCAGCGGCCTGGCTGGGCTGCCCGGTGGTGCCGGGTTTACGTTCCTCTACCTTGACGCCGCTGGTCAGCTGCAGCTGACCTTCGAGAACCACCCGCTCTCCGGGAGCAAGTCCTGATTCGACCACGGTCTCCTCGCCAAGCGGCGCACCGCTGACCACAGTTCGTTCCTCGGCGGTGCCGTCGTCGCCGACCACGAAGACCCGTGGACCGCTTTGTCCAAGCTGAATGGCTTTTGATGGCACCACCGTCACCTGGGGACGGGTGGTGAGCAGCAGCCGGACGTTAACCGTCTGCCCCGGCCAGAGGATGGTCTGGTCGTTGGCCACTTCGGCCTTGAGGCGCAGTGTGCCGGTGGCTGCATCAATGCTGTTGTCGACAAACGAGAAAGTACCGGGCAGGATGGTCGATGCGGCCCCTTCGACCTCCACCCGCAGGGTGCCGGCCTGGCGGTAGCTGACGATGTCGGCAAAATGTTTTCCCGGTACGGCAAAGGCCACCTTGACCGGTTTGACCCGGTTGATGGTGACTAGAGGGGTGTCGGCGCTTGCTTTGATGAGATTGCCGACGGCGGTGTATACCTCGCCGGTGCGACCGGAGATGGGGGCGGTGATGGCGCAGAACATCAGTTGCAGTCGGGCGCTTTCCACCGCCGCCTCACCGGACTTCACGGTGGCGGCGAGCGTCGCCGCCTTGGTCGCCGCCTGTTCCGCCTGTTCGCTTGAGACGTACCCTTTTTTGACCGCTGCCGCATAGCGCTGCAGTTCGCCGCGGGCGTTGTCGAGTTGGGCGCGGTCGCGGGCCAGCGCACCCTGTGCCTGGTTAAGCGCGGCGGTGAAGGGACGCGGGTCGAGGGTGAAGAGGAGGTCGCCGGCCTTTACCTCCTCACCTTCGCGAAAATGGATCTCTTGGAGGACGCCCGACACCTGGGCCTTGATGGCGGCCGAGGCAAAGGCCTCGACGGTGCCGGTGGCGCGCAGATCCACCGGCACCGGCTTTTCTTGTGCGACGCCGAGCACTACCGGGATCGGCCGTTTCTTCGATGGCGAGCCGTTCTTGGTCTTGTCGTCCTGGGTCTTGGTGCACCCACCAAGGGCGAGGCAGCAGGTCAGAGCGACGGCGAGGGTCACGAAATTTCGCAAGATGGCATACATGTCAGGGGCTCGTTGCGGCTGGGGATTCTGGGGAGATCCGAGGGGCTGGGTCGCTTGGCACGGCACCGCCGCCCAAGGCCTTGTAGACGGCGACCAGGGCCAGGGCCAGGCGCTGCTCGCTGACGGTCAGCAGCTCTTCGGCACCTTGCAGGGTCTTTTCCGCCTGCAGGACCTGGAGGAATTCGGCCAATCCTGATTGATAGCGCCCTTGGGCGATTTCCAGAGCCTGTCGGGCAGAGATGGTTGCCTCGGACAGAGAGCGGAGGGACTGCTGTTCCTGAACGAAGGCGACCAGGCCGTTTTCCACCTCACCCAGGGCCTCGAGCACCGTCTGCTGATAATCGGCGAAGGCCTTGTCGCGGCGGGCGGCGGAGACGTCCACGGCGGCCTGGAGCTTGTCGCGGTCAAAAAGAGCCAGCGATAGACTGGGGCCAATTGACCAGTAACGGCTGGAACTGCTGAGTAAAGAGGAGAGATTGGTGCTCTGCAGGCCGAGCAGGGCGCCGAGCGAGAATTTGGGAAAGAGATCGGCCTCCGCCACGCCGATGTTGGCGGTGGCGGCCGCCAGCCGCTGTTCGGCGGCGCGGATGTCGGGGCGGCGTCGCAGTAGCTCCGAGGGCAGTTCGAGGGAGAGATGTTCGGGCAGTTGCAACCGCCCTGGGACCGCCGCGAGGCGGGGTAGCAGGGCTGCCGGCGGTTGTCCGAGGAGCACCGCCAGCTGGTGCATGGCCTGGCGGGCGGTACGTTCTAAGCCGGGCAGGGTTGCCTTGGTCAGCGATTCCTGGGTTTGCGCCTGGTAGAGGTCGAGCCGGGAATCGAAGCCCAACTCGAGTCGGCCGCGCACCGTGGCCACAGTTTGTTGCTGCAGGCCGAGGCTAGCGGTGGCGGTGGCCAGCCGCATTTGTGCACCGCGCAGCTCAATATAGACCCTCGCCACTTCGGCCTGGAGCGACACCAGAACAGCCATTCGCTCTTCGCGGCTGACGGCCAGGGTGGCGTCGGCAGCCTCGGTGGCGCGCCTCTTGGCGCCGAAGAGATCGATCTCCCAGCGGGCGTCGAAGCCAGGTTGATAGAGATCCTGGCTGCCAGGGGAGACATTGTCGCTGCGTCTCGCGCTGCTGGTTGAGGCACCGGCACCGAGGGAGCCCTGTGAGGCAGCGATGACCCGCAGTGCTCGCGCTTCGCGGATGCTGGCCTCGGCTATCTGGAGGTTGTGGTTGGCTGCACTGGCTTCGTCGAGCAGTTGGGTGAGCAGGGGATCCTCGAAGAGTTGCCACCATCTGTCGACACTAACCTGTCCGTCGGACAACGGTAACAACTGCCCACTGCTCCATTGTTCCGGCAGTTTCGGCTGCGGGGCCTGGAAGTCAGGGCCGACCGGCGCACAGCCTACTGCCACTGCCAGCATGAGAAAAGGGCCAAAAAGGGCGAAAATGAGCCGGGGGCGGGAAGCGATGGGCATCAAGATGGAACCTGCGGTGAGGTGCTCCCGTGAGAAAAGAGGTGAGATCCCTAAGGCGGGCTGAGGGGACAGGGGACGACGTAGAACACTAGCTCACGTCGCCGGTTTCCGCAAGGCCATTGCCGCTGGCGGGAAGAGATGTCAGACCGGCTGGGGGGAAAACCGGAAGAGGCCTTCTTTCGATTTGACAAGCGCAGGAGGGCTGCAGTATATCTAGATCTATTTCTTTGAGATTCTTAATGGTTCTGCCGGTTCCTCACCAACCGGCCGATCCTCGCCGGGGAGGGCGTACACTGCGAAATGAACGACAATCGACAGGCTCTTTCGGTGGAGAAACTGTACAAGAGGTTCGGGGACAATGAGGTGCTACGGGGAGTCGACCTCGTCGCCGATAAAGGTGAAGTGATTTCGGTGCTCGGTTCGTCCGGTTCCGGCAAGAGCACCTTGCTGCGCTGCATTAACCTTCTGGAGATTCCCGACAGCGGTCGCCTCAGGGTGGCCGGCGAAGAAGTGCTGCTGAAGAAAAACCGCCGGGGCGTCAATCAACCCGCCGATCGCCGCCAGGTTGAGCGCATCCGCGCCAAACTGGCCATGGTCTTTCAGCAGTTCAATCTCTGGTCGCACATGACCATCCTCGAAAATGTCGTCGAGGCCCCTCTTCATGTGCAGAAGCGCGACAAGAAGGAGGTGTGCGAGCGGGCCATGCACTTTCTCGAAAAAGTTGGTATTGCCGACAAGCACGCAGCCTATCCGGTCCATCTCTCCGGCTGCCAGCAGCAGCGGGCGGCCATCGCCCGGGCCCTGGCCATGGAACCGGAGGTGATTCTTTTCGACGAGCCGACCTCGGCGCTTGACCCTGAACTGGTCGGCGAAGTACTGCAGGTGATGCGATCCCTGGCTCTGGAGGGACGGACGATGATCGTCGTTACCCACGAAATGGGGTTCGCCCGCGAGGTCAGTTCACGCATCATCTTTCTCGACCAGGGGCTGGTGGTCGAGGACGGACCTCCGCAGGAGGTCTTTGATACTCCACGCAGCGAGCGTTTCAAGGCCTTTGTCTCGGCCATGATGTGAATGGGAAAAAACGTCAAACAACCACAAGAGGAGGAACAATGAAAAGAGTATTGGCAGTGCTGTCGTTGTTGCTGGTTATGGCCGCCGGAACGGTATCGGCCAAGGAGTGGAAGAAGGTGCGCATCGGCGTCGAGGGCGCCTATCCTCCTTTTAGCTTTGTCAAGCCGAGCGGCGAACTGGACGGTTTTGACATTGAGATCGCCAAGGCTCTCGGGGAGGCCATGGGTGCCGAGGTGACCCTGGTGGCCCAGGATTGGGATGGCATCATCCCCGCCCTGCTGGCCAAGAAATACGACGCCATCATCGCCTCGATGTCGATCACCGAGGAGCGCAAGCAAAAGGTTGATTTCAGCAAGAAATATTACCAAACCCCGGCCAAGTTCGTTTGCAAGAAGGGGGCTATCGGCGAATTCTCCAAGGAGGCGATCAAGGGGAAATCGGTGGGTGTGCAGCGGGCCACCATCCATGACAAGTATCTCACCGACAACTATGGCAGCGATGTCACCATCAAGCGCTACGGCACCCAGGACGAGGCTTACCTGGACATCGTCGCCGGCCGCATCGACATGCTGCTCGCTGACAGCGTCGCCCTTTCCGACGGTTTTCTGAAGAAGCCGGAAGGCAAAGATTATCAGTTTATCGGCCCTGACCTTAACGACCCCAAGTGGTTCGGCGAGGGCGCCGGGGTCGCTGTGCGCAAGGAAGATACCGACCTGCGCGACCAGTTCACCAAGGCCATCGATACCATCCGCGCCAACGGCACCTACAAGAAGATCCAGGATAAGTATTTTGAGTTCGACGTTTACGGCAAATAAGGCCGGTTGCCCGCTCCTCCCGTCCGGCAGCCGCCGTGGCGGGGGGAGGTTGTCGGACGCTCTGCGCTGAGGCGGTTATGCTCAATTTGCACGGTTACGGTCCCAGCATCCTCGAGGGTACCCAGCTGACCCTGGAGATTTCCCTGATGTCGCTGGTGATTGCCATGCTTCTCGGCATCTGCGGGGCCTTGGCCAAATTGTCGGCTTCGCCGCTGCTGCGGGGACTGGCACAACTCTACACCACCATCATCCGCGGCATCCCCGATCTGGTGCTGATGCTGCTCATCTTCTTCGGCGGCCAAGTCCTCATCAATCGTCTCGGCCCGCTCTTTGGTTACGATCAATATATCGACATCAACCCTTTTTTGGCCGGGGCCTCGACCATCGGGTTTATCTTCGGGGCCTATATGACCGAAACCTTTCGCGGCGCCATCCTTGCCGTCGGCCGCGGCCAGCTGGAAGCTGGCTACGCCTATGGAATGAGCGGGTTGCAGGTGGTTCGTCGCATTCTTCTGCCGCAGATGATGCGTCATGCCCTGCCCGGGTTCGGCAACAACTGGTTGGTGTTGATCAAGACCAGCGCGCTGGTGTCGATCATCGGCCTCGACGACATGGTGCGCAAGGCGGCCATCGCCGCCGGAGCGACGCGCATGCCCTTTACCTTCTACCTCGTGGTCGCCCTCAACTATCTGCTCATCACCACCGTCTCCGTCTATCTCCTCAAATATTTAGAGCAGCGCTATAGTGTCGGCGTGAGGAGGGAATAGCATGGACCTGGCGATCATCACCGACAACGCCGCCATCTACCTCGAGGGCTTACAGAACACAATCATTCTGGTGTCGCTGTCACTGGTCATCGGCCTCTTGCTCGCCATTCCCCTGGCGGTGTTGCGCAGCTATGGTTCCACCCTGGTGCAGGCGCCGGTACGGGCCTTTATCTATTTTTTCCGCGGCACCCCGCTCTTGGTGCAGATGTTTCTTGTCTATTACGGCTTCGGTCAGTTCGAGCTGATGCGTGAGAGTGTGCTTTGGCCGCTTTTTCGCGAGGCCTACTTTTGTGCCCTGTTAACCTTTACCCTCAACACCTGCGCCTATACCACCGAAATTATCCGTGGCGCCATCGTCGGCACGCCGCATGGGGAGATCGAGGCGGCGCGGGCGGCGGGCATGTCGACTTTGCTCATGCTGCGCCGTATCGTCCTGCCCAGCGCTTTTCGCCGGGCCCTGCCCGCCTACTCCAACGAAGTTATCTTTATGCTCCACGGCAGCTCACTGGCCAGCGTTATCACCATCATCGACATCACCGGGGCGGCGCGGGTGGTCAACTCTCGCTACTACAGCCCGGTGGAGGCCTTTCTTGCCGCCGGCCTGCTCTACATGGCGATCACCTTCACCATCGTTTTCCTGGTGCGCCGGCTGGAAAAACGGTGGCATGGTCACCTCCAGCCGCAAGACCAGAGCGTTGCCAAAATCGAGGCGCCGAATTTATGACCACCTGCACCATTATCGAACACCGTCTGCCGGAAGCGGCTGTAGGCACCTCAAGAACCTTGCTCAGTCTGCACTTCGGGCCGAAGGGATGCGGCCGCAAGATCTATATCCAGGCGGGGCTGCACGCCGACGAGGCCCCCGGCTATGTGGTCGTCGCCCGTTTGCTGGAGCTGCTCCACCAGGCCGATATGGACGGGGAGATTCTCGGGGAGATCGTCGTCGTTCCCGTCGCCAACCCCATCGGCTTGAGCCAGTGGGGAGTGGACACGGTGCGCGGCCGCTTCGACGATATCGGGCTGATCAACTTCAATCGCCGCTATCTTCAGCTGAGCAGCGAGTTGAGCAAGCGGCTAGGGGGAAAGCTTGGTGGTGATGCTGCCGCCAATGTCGCCCTGATCCGCCGCACCGCCAGCGAGATTCTTGCCGAAAACACGCCAGAGAGCGAGGTCGAGGCCTTGAAAAAGCTCTTGCTCAGCCTCTCCCACGATGCCGACATCGTCCTCGATGTGCACTGCGACCATCAGGCCCTGCTCCATGTCTATCTCGGCGAGAGCCTGTGGCCGGCGGCCAGGGATCTACCGGCGCAACTGGGCGCGGCGGTGACCCTGCTCGCCGACGACTCCGGGGATCTGCCTTTCGACGAGGCCAACAGCAAGTTGTGGTGGGATCTGGGCAAGACCTTTCCCGACGCGGCCATTCCTCCGTCCTGTTTGGCGGCCACCGTCGAGCTGCGCGGCCTGGTCGATACCGAGCAGGCGCTGGCGGCAGATGATGCCGCCAATCTCTTGGCCTTTTTACAGCGACGCGGCTATCTTGCCGGCGATCCTCCGCCCCTGCCGCCGCTCCAGGCGGAGGCTACCCCGCTCAGCGGAGTCGACTATATCAAAAGCCCTGCCGCCGGCATCCTCAGCTATGTCAAGTCCCCCGGGGACTGGGTAGAGAAGGGCGAGACCGTGGCCCTGCTCCTCCAGCCGCTGCAGAACCCTGGTGGGAGAGAACGTCTCCCCATCGCCAGCGTCACCTCCGGTATCTTCTTCGCCCGAGCCGCCGACCGCTTTGCCCGTCCCGGCAAGATCATCGGCAAGGTTGCCGGCAAGGAGCCTCTGGCCGATAAAGGCGTCAACCTCCTCACCTCGTGAGCAGCCCCAGGATGACCACCCTCTCAGCGGCGACCGCTTCCGCCGCCAACAAGGTGTTCTGCAACTACTGCCCCGGGTTCTGCTGCTACCGCCTACCCGGGGCCACCCTTTTTATCACCGCCACCGACATCAACCGGCTGGCCCGCCATTTTTGCATCAGTGACGGCGAGGTGCGCCGCTGTTATATCGAAAAGCGCAACACCTTCAAGGTCAAAGCGGATGGTTCCTGCATCTTTCTCGCCGACGGCAAGCAGAGCAAGCGCTGCTCGGTGCATCTGGCCAGGCCCGATCAGTGCCGCGACTTTCCCTATGACCAGCCCTGTCCCTATCTGCAGCGCGAGGATCTGCTGGCCGAGATCTACCCGCGGGTGGAAAACAGCCGGCAATCCCCATGATGTTTGTGGTAGCTGTTGACACCAGCTCTCGCCTCTGGCACCAAAACCTCTGAGGTTCAGCAATAAGGACGGAGGGGGCGGCGACATAATTGTCACCAAGTGACGTCAGCCTGCAGAAGTGTCGCCCTTCTGCACAATGCCGGAAACCCGGGCAAGGGAGGAGATTATACCGCAAGGGCATAAGTTTCGTTTGAGCAGACAAGCTGCTCAACTCAGCTTTATCTCTCGCCGGGGTCAAATTCGGCACAGAGTCGGGAAATCGGATCGGCATTGGCCTGCAGATCGGCGGCGGAGAGGACTTTGGTGATTCTCCCCTTGGCGAAGATGGCGATGGCTTCCCCGAAGAACAGGGCCTCGGCCGGGTCGTGGGTGACCAGGATCAGCGGGGCTCCCGAGATCTCCAGGAGTCGCAGGACTTCGCCGCGCAAAAGCTGACGCAGCGGCTGGTCGAGGGCGGAAAAGGGTTCGTCGAGAAGCAGGATTTCCGGGTGTGGCGCTAGTGCCCGAGCAAGAGCCGCTCGTTGCCGTTGCCCCCCGGAGAGTTGTCCGGGTCGACGATCGGCGATCTGCGCCAGGCCGAAAGTGGCCATCAGTTCGTCTATGCTTTGTTGGGACTCCGTGGTTGGTTTGCTGAACATTCGTCGCAACCCGAAAGCGATGTTGTCGCGCAGTGACAGGTGGGGAAAGAGGGCGTAGTCCTGGAAAAGAAAACCGATACGCCGCTGTCGCGCCGGAAGATCGATGCCATTGGGGTGGTCGTAGAGCACGCGGCCATTAAGGCGAATCCGCCCTTTGTCGGGGCGGAGCAGGCCGGCGATAAGGCGCAGGGTCACCGACTTGCCCGAGCCGGAAGGGCCGAAAAAGACCATGCGGCGGGCGTCGCTCTGCAGGTGCAGATCAAGGAGGAATTCCCCGGCCGCATCGCGCAGCAGTTTTTCAATGATCAGTTCCATATCAGGGTTTTCCAAAACCGAAGGTGGCAAGGATTGCCTGTCCTTCGGCACCGCATATGAAGTCGATGAATTTTACTGCTCCCTCCTTGTCCTTGGCGCGAGAGGTTGCGGCCACCGGGTAGAGCAGTGGTTTTTCCGTGGGGATGACGGCGGCAACAGTGACCTTTTCCTTGGCCTGGTTGGCATCGGTGGCATAAACGAAACCGGCATCGACCTCGCCGCGCTGCAGATAGTCGAGTACCTGACGCACCGACTCCGCCATGATCAGTTTTGCTTGCAGTTCCTGCCAGAGGTCTTCCTTTTCAAGAACGGCGCGGGCGTAGCGTCCGGCCGGAACGGTTTCGGCGTTGCCGATGCCGATGCGGGCGACTTGGGGTTTTTTGAGATCGGCAAGTGTCAAGGTCTTGCCGGATGCTTTGGGTACGGCCAGGACCAATTCGTTACGGGCAAAGGTGGTGCGGCTACCGGTATTGACCAGGGCCTTGGCTGCCGCGTCATCCATCGATTTCATGTCGGCGGAGACAAAAACATCAACCGGAGCCCCCTGGGCGATTTGGTTGAGCAAGGTGCCCGAGGCGGCAAAGTTATAGGTCAAGGTGGTGCCGGGATGGGCGGTCTCAAAGGCCGGCTTGATGGTGCTAAAGGCGTTGGTGAGACTGGCGGCGGCAGAGACGATCAATTCTCCAGCCAGGGCCGGTGACGCCGAGACGAGGGCGAAGATGGCGAGGCAGGAGAGGGTAGCGATTCTCATCATGGTGGTTTCCTCTCAATGTGACGTTTGGAGCAGTTTTGCCGCAGTCACCAGGATGGCGATACTGACCACGGATATGACCAGGACCAGGAAATTGGCGACATCGTCCTGTCCGGCCTGTACGGCGCTGTAGACCGCCAGCGACAGGGTCTGGGTGCGGCCGGGAAGGTTGCCGGCGATCATTAGGGTGGCGCCGAACTCACCCATGGCGCGGGCAAAGGCCATCATCACTCCGGCGAGGATCCCGGGTATGGCCAGCGGCAGGGAGATACGCAGAAAAATTTCCACTTCCGAGGCCCCCAACGTTCTGGCGGCGTTTTCGCAGTCGCGGGGCACGCCCTCGAGAGCGGCACGTGCCGATTTGTAGACCAGGGGGAAGGCCACCAAGGCGGCGGCCAGAACCGCCCCCTGCCAGGTGAACATCAGGCTGATGCCGAACTGGCTCTCCAGCCAGCGGCCGAGAAAGCCCTGACGGCCAAAAACCACGATCAGATAATAGCCGAGCACCGTCGG
>CAYSON010000041.1:2325-12451 GCA_964432635.1 uncultured Desulfopila sp. | reverse complement strand
TTGAGCGGCTTGTCCGCTCAAACGAAACTTATGCCCTTGTGGTACAAAGCTCCTTTGTCAAGGCGACATCATCTGTGGCGCCGCAGCTGTTTTGAATGCTTCTTCGCCGTTTGCGGCGAGGAAGGCTATGACGAAGTTAACTTCTGCCCGGATGGCTGTTGGAATCATTACCGCTTCTCCGCATATCGTCGTGGTATGAGCGAGGTTCCGGGCGCGGCGGTGCACTTGTCCGTCGAGGCGAACCACGAGGTCTTGACCCTGACAGCCACCATCTCTCTAGACACGATGGCGGACGAGCGTCTGCGGTTGGAGGCGGCTTTGACCGCAGTATTGTTGCACCGCGATGGAACACGATCCTACTGGGCGCTCAGTCATAGCGGCATTGAGCCCGATTTCCATGATCGCCGAGGCTTCCTCCTCGACCTGCCTGGGTTGGGGCACAAGACACCGCTGCCGACTTCACCGTGCTCTCCTGTTGATGATGGGATGAGCCGCAAGGGGTCATGACGGAATCTCGCCGTATAGAGCTGTTGGCTCCCGCCAGAAACCTTGCCTGTGGTTTGGCCGCCATCGATCACGGAGCCGATGCGGTCTATATCGGCGGGCCCGCTTTCAGCGCCCGTGCCGCTGCCGCCAACAGCCTCGCCGACATCGAGAAACTGGTCAAGACCGCGCACCGCTTTGGTGTGCGTATCTACGTCGCTCTCAACACCATCCTCAGCGATCAGGAGTTGCCCCAGGCGGTGAAACTTGCCTGGCAATTACGGGAGCTTGGAGTCGATGCCCTGATCATTCAGGATATGGGGCTGCTTGAGTGTTCTCTGCCGCCTGTGGCCCTGCACGCCTCGACCCAATGCGACAATCGCAGCCCAGAAAAGGTGCGCTTTCTTGAGGAGGTCGGCTTTCGTCAGGTGGTTTTGGCGCGGGAGTTGAGTCTTGAGCAGATACGGCTAATACGAAAAGCGACCTCTGTTACCCTTGAGGTCTTCGTCCATGGCGCCCTGTGTGTCTCCTACAGTGGCCGCTGCTATATCAGCGAGGTTGTCGACGAAAGAAGTGCCAATCGTGGGGAATGTGCCCAGTTCTGCCGTCATCGCTATACCTTGCGCCATCCGCGAGGAGAGGTGCTGATTGCCGACCGCCACCTGCTCAGCCTTAAAGACCTCGATCTCTCACATCATCTTGCATCGTTGATCTCTGCCGGGGTTGATTCCTTCAAGATCGAGGGCAGACTCAAGGACGAGAATTACGTCAAGAACGTCACCGCCGCCTACCGACGGGCCCTTGATACTCTCTTTGCCGCCGATGCCGCATTGCAGCCGGGTTCCTCGGGAAGTTGCCGGTTTTCCTTCGCCCCCGACACCTCGCGCACCTTCCATCGCGGTAAGACCGACTATTTCCTCGTCAACAAGCGCAACACACCGGGGGCACTCGATACGCCCAAGGCCATTGGTCAGCCGCTCGGCCGGGTGCGCGAGGTTGGCCGGGAGTATTTTTCCTTGGAAACCACGGAAGAGGTGCACAATGGTGACGGGCTTTGCTATGTCGATAGCCAAAGTCAATTGGTCGGCATCAAGGTGAACCGGGTGACTGCGGATCGTATCTATCCCCGGGACCGGCCATTGCTGCCACTTGGCACTTTGGTGTATCGAAATCTCGACACGGCCTTTCTTGCCGACCTGGCGCGGAGCAGCGGATGCCGGAAGCTCTCGGTACGGCTGCAGTTGATGGCGGTGGCGGATGGGTTGCAGTTGATGGTGTGCGACGAGGACGGGGTGGTGTCGACCTCCACCTTGGAGACCTCTCCCCAGCCGGCAAAAAGCGCAGCCGATCTCACCGAAGCGGCGGCACGGCAGTTGCGCAAAAGCGGCGGCACCCCCTTTGTGGTGGTCGAGGTGAAGGTGGAGCTACCGGCAGGAGTCTATTATGCCGGGCGGCTGTTCAACGAGCTGCGCCGCCAAGCCTTGGAGCACCACCTCGAGCTGCGCCTTGAGGCGTATCGGGTCGAGGAGGTGGTCATAAAGGCCAACGATTTTCACTGGCCGGGAACAAGCCTCAGCTATGGTGACAACATCGCCAACCACCAGGCGCTGGCCTTTTATCGGCGGCACGGCGTTTCGGCCATTGCCGAAGAAGGTCTTGAGGCGTCACAGGCCAAGGCATGTCAGCTGATGACCTGTAAGTATTGCCTCAGGGCACAGCTATCCTTGTGTCCCCGCACCAGCGGGCAGGGAGCGGGCAATGCCGACCCGCTGCTGCTCGCCGATGATGCCGGGGAATATCTGCTGAGCTTTGCCTGTGAGCGTTGCGAGATGACGGTGCAGAGATATCGCAAGAAGGGGAACTGAGCCGCTGAAACCTCGTGCCGAGGCTTCAGCGATTGTTCAAGAGGCGTTTTTGTGTGCGTCGCCGGAAGAATAATAAGAGAAGTTTCAGGGACAGTATATAGGTAATTATGCCGAGGACGATTCCCACCACCACGCTGCCGATGCACAGAGGGATGAGAATCTCCATGCCGATCTGCACCATGGCCAGCACCGCATCCTTCATGTCCCAAAAGCTGAGGTTGGTCAGGGCTGAACCAAGGTTGACGAACAGCGTCTTCACCTCTTCCAAAGGGGGGCCTGGCCAGATGAAGGTTCCCAGCCAGTAATTGAAGGTGTAGACGGGAGCCACGGTCACCGGGTTGGTGATCCATACCGGGGCGATGGCCGCTGGTCGGTTGACGTTGCAGAGGGTGGCGGCAATGATGGCCAGGATGATCTGGATGCCGACGGTCGGCGTGAAGGCGATGAACATACCTACGCCCAGGCCGCCAGCAATGGCCCGTGGTGAGCTGCGCAGCTTCAGCACCCATCGCAGAACCGGCCGCAACCGCAGCAGACGATTTTTCTTGTTGAGTCTTTCGCTGTTCTTCTCCATCGCTTATTTGCGCTTGCCTGGAAAGGTAGCTGTAGGTTGTATGTTCGTGCCGAGATCTCCGTTGGCGGGGAGTTCTTGAATGGCAAGGGTGTTGTTACGAGAAAGTATAGGTGTTGGGAGTCCTTGCCGTCAATGTCTTTGTGGTTGCCGCCAAACAGTCCTACGGGGTTGGGAAATTTTCGCGAGAAGGCGGCAAGGGCAGCAAGAGCACCGCCAGAGCTATGGTCTCGCCGCGGCCAAAGAGATAGGGTTGGGAAAGAACGTGTATCTTCGCCTCATCCGCCCGCAGGGCGAAGGCGCTGGCGAGATAGTCGCGGAGATTCTCGGGCAGCGTCGCTGACTGTGCCGCGTGCCAGATCACGGCGAGTTGCTTATGGGGGCGTGAGTCAAGCTGCTCTTCGAGGCGATATTCGGGGATGACTGACGGACTCTGCGGGAACTGGAGATGGAGGTTGCCGGCGACGAAACGGTCGTCGCTGATTACGATTCCCTGATCAAAACCGAGGTTGCGGAGATCGCTGGCAAAGGCCGCGAAAGGGTAGTTGAGGCGACAAAAGCTTCCGCTGTGCGAGGCGGCGATCACCCGCAGGGTGAAGGCGGCATAGACGGCGAGGGCGGCGACACATACCACGCGGAGAAACAGGAGATAGCGGCGTTCACTTATCGCTTCCTGATCGAGACGGGCGAAGAAGACAATGGGCACAATGAACAGCAGTGGCTGCAGCCAACGGTCCTTGACATAGGTAACCTTGCCGGCCAGCACCACCACCAGCAAGGCGACGGCGAGAAAGAGCAGCAGTCGTTGCAGCAAGCGGTGCGGGAGCGTGGCGGCGGCATGGGGTGACCGCCTGAAGCCTTGCGGGAAGAGGAGCAGGAGGACCAGCCAAAGCGGGGTCAGAAAGAAAAATATTTTGGTAACCAAGCTGCTTGGCCCCTTGTACCAGAACGCCTCGGTTGCCCTTTTGAATTTGTGGGTGGCGGAAAAGACGATGTCGCGGTTGTCGGTCATCCAGAGCAGATAGCCGGAGGGTAAGACTATGGCTATAACCAGGGCCAGCACCATATAGCGGTGAAAAATGACCCTTCGCCCCTCGGCGAAGGAGCCGAGGGTGAGCAGGAGGACGCCGGCGAAGAGGAGGTAGTTGGCCTTGGAAAGGACGCCGACGGCGAGTATCAAGCCGAGCAGCAGGTAATTACCGAGGTTTTGCCGTTCGAGGAGGCGAAGGATCTGCCAGAGAGTGGCTGCCGCCGCCATCACCGCCAGAGTGGTGTGGGTCATGTCGCGCTGGGATTCCCAACCGATCTGGGGAATGAGCAACAGTGACAGGGCGGCGAGCATGGCCAGACGCTGGTTGGCCATCACCCTTCGGGCGATCAAGAAGACAAGAAGATAGGTGAGCAGGAGCAGGGTGTTCTTGAGCAGGCTGATGGCGAGGACGGTTTTCCCGAAGACGTGGAAGAGGAGATACTGTATCCAGGTGTAGAGAGGCGGCTGCTCGGTATAGCCGGGAAGCAGCCACTGGCCGAGCAGGGCCTGTTCCGCCTCGTCGTAATCGAGGGAGGGGGAGATTGTGACTCGCAGGACGACATGCAGGATAAAATAGCCGGCCAGGGCGATGAGAAAGAAAAGGCTTTGCCGCTCCAAGGGACGCATGGTCATTGCAGGGCTCGACGTTGCCGCCACCACAGCAGGGTGTTGCGGAAATAGACGACGAAACCGAAGAGCTGACCGATAAAAAGCACTGGATCGCGGCGGATAATGGCATAGCTGAGCACCATCAGCGAGCCGACGATACTGAAGAGCCAGAACTCGATGGGCAGAATCGATTGCTTGCGGCGCTCGGAATAGAGCCATTGCAGGACGAATCGAAAGGTAAAGACCACTTGTCCGGTGACACCCCAGAGCAGCAGGGTCGCGGAAATTTCCTTATTGCCGAGGATTTTGGCGAGATGGTAGGCCTCGCCGGTGAGCAGTTGGCCGAGAGCGAAGACCGGAAAGAGAATCATCAAGAGGCGCATCATCAGGGGAATCTTTAGCCAAAAACCGTGATAATGGAGGTTACGGATGTAAATACCGTAGGTGACCGCCTGACCGAGGATGATTGCCGCATCGTGACGGAGCACGCCGTAGAGGACCAGCAAAAAGGAAGCGAGAACACTTATTTGCCAAAAGATCAGGGGAGAGAGAACCCTCCCGGCCCTCTCCGAGGAGATCCATTGCACCAGCAGTCTCGCCGAAAAGAGGATCTGGGCGGTAAAGCCTATGGCGTAGACGAGATACTGGTTCATGCAGGTGGCGGTGCTATACCGTAACGTATATAGCGACGACGCATCCAACGGAAGGCGAGAGTGTCGAAAAAGGGACCGATCAGGCGATTGTGGAGATGGTACTTGCTGGTGCCGGCATGACGCGGATAATGGGCAATCTCCACCTGTTTGACCGTGCCGCCCTGCAACTGCACCAAGGCCGGGATGAAACGGTGCATACCGATAAAAAAGGGCATCTGCCGGGCGAATGAAGTTTTGACAATCTTCAAGGGGCAGCAGGTGTCCTCGATACCGTCGTCAATCATCAGGCGGCGATAGGAGTTAGCGATTTTAGAAGAAATTCTTTTCACCGGTCCATCCCGGCGCTTTCGTCGGATACCGTTGACCATATCGAATTGAGGAAAAAACGGCAGGTAGCTGAGGAAATCGACGGGATGAGTCTGCAGATCGGCATCGATATAACCGATTAGGGTGGAGTGGCAGTGATCGATGCCGGCCTTGATCGCCGTGCTCAGGCCGTAATTACGGTCAAGGCAGAGGACCTCGTGCTGCGCTGCCCGTTCTTTGCAATGATGGTGCAAAAGAGATAAGCTGCCATCGGTGGATCCGTCGTTGACGAACAACACACGGATCGGGAGCGGCGGCGCCTCGAGAAACCGGGCCATTTCCCGGAAGAAGGCCGGCAGGCTTTCTTCTTCGTTGAAAACCGGGACAATAATGGTCAGGTCGTCTCCCATTGGTCGGCAGATTGGAGGTTGGCAATGATGAAGGGGAGAAATACACATTAATGATACCATGGCACGGGGCGCGAAGTGTCATGGCTGTCTCGAACAAATCTCGTCAAGAGGCCGCGGAGGAGGAAGAAGACTTCTCGTTGTTTTCGGGCTGTCCCTCGGGAGTTTTCATGCACCGTCTACGGCGATCTAGAAGCACGTATGCTTAACAGACCTCGCCGGGAAACTCAAGGCCTTTCCGTTTCTCGCTCGAACCCGTGGCGACGAGCGGAGGTGGTCTGCGGCAGCGTGCATTTCTCATCGTTTTTTCGACGCTCTTCCCGGTTTGCGCTGCAGGGAAAGGATTGACAACTTATCGTGGCACGGGTAATTATTCTCGTGTTGTCAGGCTGCTGCGGGAGTGGGGAACGGCGGAGGAGAGGGCTGTGAGAGGAAGGATGCTGAGAAGAACTTTTCTCAAAGTTGCGGTGGCAAGTCTGCTGTGGGGTCGATTCTCCGCGGCGGCGGAGACGATCTTCGCCGTGGAGGATGATGAGATCTCCGGGAACGCTCCCGGCGATGGAGGTGTGTCCGCCATTGCCGTGGATGCTGACAACCCCATCAAAGATTATCTCTACAAGGTCCGCAACCCCGATATCGCTTTTGCCGACGATGTTTACCTTGATGAAAGTGAGCAGCAGCTGTTGTCGGCGGTGTTGCATCGACTGGAACGCCTTCGCGGCCAGGTTGGAGACGGAAATTTTACCACCCTTGCCTTCGACGAGGCGGTGAATATCGCCACTCGGCAGGTTTCCATTGGTCGGTTCAGCGAGCAGGAGCTGACCTTCATGGAAATGATCTATGGCCGAGACGCCAAGGATTATGGATTTTACGGGGCCAAGCAGGTGACCTCGCTGACGCAGCGGATTATCCCCTCCGCAACGATCAAGATTCCCCATTCCGGCAATTATCTCTTCAAGGGTGAATCTCTTGAGAAATACGGGAAGATCAGGATGGCCTTGGGAGAGGAGGTCATCTTGACTTCGGGCATTCGCGGCATTGTCAAACAGTTTTATCTCTTTCTCGGCAAGACCCACAGGCACGGTGGCAATCTCTCCTTAGCCTCCCGTTCCCTGGCTCCGCCGGGCTATTCCTACCACGGCATCGGCGATTTCGACATCGGTCAAAAAGGCTTTGGAAAACAAAATTTCACCGAGCAGTTCGTGTCCACTCCAGTATATCGCTGCCTGACCGAGCGGGGCTATATCGATAACCGCTACTGGCGTGACAATCTCCTCGGGGTCCGCTATGAACCCTGGCATATCAAACTCTAGGTAGACGGTAAAGGGGTTATTGTTCTAGCACCTCCAGCGTTCGCTCCTCAAGGATCTTCCACCGTTCATTTTCTCTCGCCATAATCAATGCCTTGAGAACTGTATCCCGATAAATATTCGAGCTGAAGTGTTGAGTGAAGGTGATTTGCAGGCGACCGTCGTGCAGTCGTTCGATCACCGGATTGTTGATTTTCAGGTTAATGAACTGAGGTTTGCTCAGACTGGTTGTACGCTGTGTTTTCCAGGCAGCGAGAGACTGCCTGTTCGCTGGGATAAACTGGGTGCTGTAGGCAGCGAGATAGCTGTCGACATCTGCGGCTTGCCAGGCGTTTTTCCACGATTCCAAGGCGTAGAAGGCCTCGAGTTGCGAGGAAAGTTGCTGTTGTTCCTTGCTGTTATGCATCTCGGCTGGAGTAGTCAACGGTGTTTCGGTGTGTTTGCCTGGGGAAGAGGGTGGTGGGGACGCGCTGGCGGCCCCTTTGGCCGACACCATGGAAACAGCTTCTTTTGTATGGCCCACAGGGGCAGCGGTCATGGCCTGCCACCGTTGCGGATTAAACGGGGCGATTCTTTGCACAATACGGAAATCGGAACCGGCCCCTATCACCACTGGAGGGGCAAAAGGTTGGAGTTGCCGGAGCAAAGCGGCATCCGTGTCCTTGACCTTGTCGATGGTCATCACGCCGAAATCGGTCTCTCTGGCTTTCTCTCTTTTAAGTTCTAACTCAAAGTTTTCATAGAGCTTTCCCTTGAGAATCTCCGCAAGGTAAGAGGTGGCCTCTTCTTTCGAGTCGACCTTGATGAATCGGAAGAGCATAGTCTCCGGGGAAAGGTCGGCAAGATTTTCCGCCGGTTTTCTGGTGTGGCGACTGAGTTGTTCATCAAGGTGTTTTCCCTGGTAGCCAAGCAGGCGGGCTCGCTGCAGGCTGAGCCAGGCCATATCGTAATTTTTATTGCGGTAATAGAGTTCGGCCAAGTAAGGGTAGCCGAGGGTAAAGCCCGGGTCTTGGATGAGCAGGGCGACGAATTGCTGTTCCGCTTTGCTGTACTGCTTGTCGACATAGTAAAACTTGCCGAGATCGTATTTGTACCATTTAGAAGAGGGCGCCAGGGCTACTGCCCGTTCCCCTTCGGCAATCGCTTCGGGGATCAACCCGAGACCATAGTAGAGTATGGCCAGTCGCATGTGTAATGATGGATGTCGGTCTCCTGCCAATTTTGTCGCTTCCTTCAGGGTGTCGGCTGCCTCGAAATGGCGATAGGATTTGATCAGCTCGTTGGATTTTTCCACCTGTTCCCTGAAATTTACAGTTTCCTCGGCTGCCGGAGATGGCAAGGGGGACAAAACGAGGAGGAAAAACGGCACAGCAAGGCGAAGAAGTCGGTTCATGGGGCGGTCTCGCAAAGCATGATGAGCGTATCGCTCTTGGCACGAAGTGGCGGTGGTCGCCCCTCTTGGTCTTCGACAACGAGGGGCGTTGAAGTGTCTGTGTTTACGTTATTTGCTCGCTGCATCCAGGGAGGCGCCGTTGTCCGGCACCATACCGTGTGCGGAAAAAAATTGCAATATTGCCATGTTAGTGTTAGGTAAAAGGCTCTTGCGGGGGCTCCCCCCGCGAGGTTGTGGTGTTACCAATTGTCTGCGGTGTTCTTTTTAACGGGTGAATATGTATAAAGCATTTTTCAACCTGCAAAGTCAACCTTTCGAGATCGCTCCCGATGCCAGTTTTCTCTGGCTTGGTGAAAAGCACAAAGAGGCGCTCGCCGCCCTGCGTTACGGCATTCGCGAAAATAAGGGCTTTGTTCTCATCACCGGGGGGGCTGGGTCCGGCAAGACTACCCTGATCAACGCCCTTCTTGCCGGCCTTGACGATTCGGTCATTTTTGCGGTGATTTCGAATCCCACCCAGGAACGGCTTGAGTTTTACAACGCCATTGCCGCCGGCTTCGGTCTTGCCAGGGAATTTACTTCGAAGGTCCAGTTCCTCATTCAGTTCAGCCATTTTCTGCACAAGGCAGATAGCGATGAGAAAAAGGTGCTGCTGATCATCGACGATTGCCAGCGACTTAGCCAGGAGATGCTCGAGGAGCTACGCCTGCTCTCAAATATTGAGAATGCCGATGCCAAGCTCATCAATATCTTCTTTGTCGGGCAACGAGAATTTAACGATACCCTGATCCAGCCGAATAATCGGGCGATTCGCCAGCGACTGACGGTCAAGGTCGATCTCCCAGCACTTTCGCTGGCCGAAGGTGCGGAATATATACGTCATCGCCTGAAAATTGCCGGCACCGCCGAAAAACTCTTTTCCGCCAAGGCGGCACAGATCATTCACCAATATGCCATGGGGGTACCCAAGCGGATCAACATCATCTGCGATCAGGTCATGGCTGCCGGGTGTGTCCAAGGGCAACACCACCTCGATCATCATATCGTCGGTGCCTGCTTGCAGAAACTCAACCTCTCGCAGATACCGACAGCCGAGGATTTTGCGGAAATGGAGGGAGGAAAAAGCCATCTTGAGGATTTCCCCGGTCCTTTCACCCCGGGAGTCAATGGCCCGGCAAGCGCTGTTTCCGGTATCCAGAGCAAACAGGGGGGGGTATCCTCGACGATAAAATATGGTGCAGTCAGCCTGGTTCTGGTGGGAGCCGTTCTCGCCTTCTGGTATTACGGGAAAAGGGTGCAGCCGGTTGCCGTATCCGAGCCCGTCAAGGTAATGGCGGTCGCCCCGCTCAAGGAAACAATGGTGGTGCACACCTCGCCGGCGGTGGCGGTGATGGAGCCGAATCGTGTCGAAATCAACGACAAAAAAGCGGCGGAGTTGAAGAGCGCCATTCTCGAAAAGGCCTACAAAAATGGCGAAAGTGCTCAGGAGATCCCAGCCG
>CAYSON010000041.1:1044-2315 GCA_964432635.1 uncultured Desulfopila sp. | reverse complement strand
AGTGGACCTGCCATATCGGATCAGGGCGCCGGGAAACAGACAGCCTCCTCCGCTGCGCAGTCGGTCAGTCCCGGTGAAGGTGCTGCAACCACGGTGAAATCGCCGGCGGAGATAATCGGTGATGCCACGAGTCGTGCTCAAAAGGCTCTGTCTACAGCGCCACAACCCTCTCCGATTTCGCCTCTGCCAAACACGGTGCTGCTCCCTTTGGCCGCCAATTCCTTGAAGCTGACTTCTGAGGGTGCCAGCGAACTACGGGCTTTCCTGGCAAAATTGAAGGCCTCGCCCGACACTCGATTGCTGGTCAAAGGCTTCGTTTCTTCTTCAACCGCCTCTGCCGAGAACACCAGGTTGTCAGAGGAACGGGCCATGGCGGTGCAAAAACTCCTGGTTGCTGGCGGTATCGAGGCGGAACGCATCACGGTTAAGGGGATGGGGGTAGAGGAGCCGATAGCCTCCAATGATAGCAGTGGTGGGAGGACCAGGAATCGCCGGGTCGAGATTCTCGTTCTCCATGAGGGGCGGAAGTAAGCCGGCTGATATTCCGCGACTCGGCTGTCGACTTTTTCACTCAACACCCCCCCGGCTTTTTTTGGCACGCGTCTGCAGGCGTGGCTCAGGAGTTGCGAAAGGCGCCTTCCGCAACCCGGCTCAAGAAGATCTTGGTGCAGATCAGCACGTTTCTTGGGCTGTCGCCCGCCTGAATGCGCAGCAACCCCTCGCGGATGATAATCTTCTTCAACAGCTCTCTACCATTGGATTGATTGTAGTAGATATCTGAATCAAGGATGTCCTTGATGTTCTCCGCCTCCACCTTGTCGATGATCAATTGCACCCCGAGGTTGAAAAATGGGTCCTTGATTTGCGGCAATTCGTTTTCCAGGGCGAGCACTCCCTGCTTGGTGATCAGTTCCGCCAGTTTTTTCAGTTCTAGGATGAGGGGAACGAGGGATTCCTGATCTTCGAGGCTGCAGGAGGCCTTGGCGGCGAGGGCGAGGTCACGTATCATAGGTGTTTGTAAGGTTGAGGAATGGCTGCCAAGAGACGCGGCGATGGCAGCGGTGTCGGGTCGGCGCAGCCGGTGACAACAAGGCGAGACAATGGCTCGTCTGACCTGAGCTTTGTGTATGGTACCCGATAAAGATACAAGCTTAGCGTATGGCGACTGCTTCCGTCAACCCAAGGGGAAAAAATGTCTGATATTGCCCAAACTCATGTGAATGATTCTTATTAATCTTGACTATCCCCAGGTACAATGAGTAATGTTGGCC
>CAYSON010000041.1:0-1034 GCA_964432635.1 uncultured Desulfopila sp. | reverse complement strand
CCATGGTGTTGGCCATGGTGTTGGCCATAGAGGTCAAGTCAATCAGGGGAGGGGGTTGCTGAAGAGTCTGGTTGACTGCCGGCATAATTGCCTGACCCCCACAAGGTGGGACTTCCTGGGAGAATTTCCTTAAGGGTCGGTTGGAGAAACAGTCAATTTTGGAACGCTATTTTCACGACTGTCGCTTGTACTTTGTGGCAATACCTTGTCAGCAAAGAAATGGCGGTATTCGCAGTGCTTTGGGTGGTGTTTTTGGCAAGGGCGTGCTAAGGCAATTTTTCTGCCGATCAACAACGGGCCGACCATGTGCTGCTGCAGCTCACCTGGTCGGCAGAAGATAACTTATCGAGGAGGATGCGGTAATGCTTGAACTGGATCTGGGCATGGTGAACTGGGCGCGGGCGCAGTTCACCTTGACGGCAATGTACCACTGGCTGTTTGTGCCGATAACCCTGGGGCTGTCGTTTCTCTGTGCCTTTTTTGAAACGGTCTATGTCCGTACCGGCAAGGAGGAGTGGAAGCGGCTGACCAAGTTCTGGATGACGCTTTTCGGCATCAACTTTGCCATCGGCGTGGCCACCGGCATCATTCTCGAGTTCGAGTTTGGCACCAACTGGTCCAACTACTCGTGGATGGTCGGCGACATCTTCGGCGCCCCCCTGGCGATCGAGGGTATTTTTGCCTTCTTCATTGAGGCAACCTTTTTCGCCGTGATGTTCTTCGGCTGGGAGCGTACCTCCAAGGGCTTTCATCTCTTCTCCACCTGGATGGTGGCCATCGGCTCCAACCTCTCCGCATTGTGGATACTTGTCGCCAACAGCTGGATGCAATACCCGGTGGGCATGGTCTTCAATCCCGACAGCGCCCGTTTTGAGATGCAGAACTTCTGGGAGGTCCTTCTCTCCCCGGTGGCGGTGGCCAAGTTCACCCATACCACCAGTTCCAGCTTTGTCGTCGGCGCCCTGTTCGTTATTGCCGTGTCTTCCTATTACCTGCTCAAGGGACGGCATATCGACATGGCCAAGAAGTCGATC
>CAYSON010000040.1:2894-12535 GCA_964432635.1 uncultured Desulfopila sp. | reverse complement strand
GTTGACCAAATGGCTGCGAATGGCGGAAAGCGCCGCGGATTGTAGGCAGCGGGTTCGCCCGTGCCGCGGCGGACGGAGCTGGCGCACGCCCGGTGGCGGGGGGCGCTGAGCGCGCACTCATCGACCCCACCGCCATGAAAGGTGATGCCGGCACGGCTGCAGGCGCCCTCGACATGGCGGCGACGGTCCATGTCGTCGAGGTCGGCCAGCCCTCGATAGAGCCCCATGCGCCGCCCCACCTGATAGATCATGCGCTCTTCGGCCGGCAGGTCGAGAAAGCTCCGCACCATCCCGGTGAGTCTGACCTTGTCTGCCGGATAGCTCCCCTGCAAATCCTCGAAGAGATTGAGGATGTGATCGCTGGCCAGGGTCGAACTTATACCATTGAGCGACTCCAGGAAAAGGAGGAGTTCCCGCGCGGTCTCGACATCGCTCTCTTTGACGAAATCGCCCTTCTGCCACTCCCCGTAAAGTTCAACATGGTTGGGGATGGCCAGACTGCGCAAACGAATGAAGTGGGGATTTATGGCATTGAGGGCGTCGGCGCTCTCAATCGCGTGTTCCCTCCACAAGTCGCGGCCACCGAGGCCGGGCATGATATACTCCGAGAGCTCCATCCCCGCCCTTTTGACCTTGAGGCCGGCGAGGATATGGGTCTTCTTGTCAACCCCCTTGCGCATGCGCGCCAGCACCAAATCCGATCCCGATTCCATACCGATATGGATGCGCGACAACCCCGCCTCGGCCATGGCCGTCAATTGGTCATCCTTGATGCGCGCGATGGTGTGGGAGCGGGCGTAGGAGGTGATACGCTCCACCCAGGGAAAACAGGCGCAAAGATGGCGGAGGATGGCGATCAGGTCGCCGGGCTTGATCACCAGGCTGTTGGCGTCTTGCAGAAAAATCGAGCGCATCCCCGCCGCCGCCCAGTGCAGCGCGGCGTTCATCGCCCCTACATCATAACCGAGGTCATCACGGCGCAGCTCGGAGAAGTCGTGGCGGGTAAGACTCCCGCCGCCTGCGCGCCCGCGAATCTCCAGGACAGAGCGGTGCACCCGATCGATATCTTCGAACACATGGGCCAGCGGACGCAGGGAAAACTCCTCCCCCTTGTAGACCGGACAGAAGCTGCAACGGTTCCACGGACAGTTGCGGGTGATGCGCAGCAAGAGACTGCCGGCCTCGCTCGGCGGCCGGATCGGCCCCTGTTCGAAGCCCCGATATTCATGATCTCGTCCCGGTCGGCTCATAACACTGCCCTTATTTTCCCGAATTGTCCCACGCACTTTACACCTCGCCGCCGTCCTCATCCTTGAGACTTCTCCCCATCAATTCGCGCACCGCCTCGGCCGGGTCCTTATCCTGGTAAAGGATGCGATAGACCTGCTCGGTGATCGGCACCTCAACGCCCAGTTTTTCAGCAAGATCAAACACCGACTTGGCGGTCTTGACCCCCTCGGCGACGGTGCGGGTTCCGGCAACAATCTCGGCAAGCTTCATGCCCTGACCGAGCTTGAGGCCCACCTGGCGGTTGCGCGACAGATCGCCGGTGCAGGTCAGCACCAGGTCCCCCATACCGGACAACCCCATAAAGGTTTCGGCCCGCGCCCCCATGGCCACCCCGAGGCGGCACATCTCGGCCAGGCCGCGGGTGATCAGGGCGGCGCGGGCGTCGTGACCGAAGCCAAGCCCGTCGCAGATGCCGGCGGCGATGGCCATGACGTTTTTCACCGCCCCGCCGAGTTCAACCCCGCGAAAATCGGGGCTGCTGTAGGCACGAAAGAACGGAGTGGAAAAGTGATCACGCAGGGCGCGGCCGAGTTCCCGGTCGGCGCAACCGAGGGTGACGCTGGTCGGCAAGGAGCCGGCCACCTCGAAGGCGAATGACGGTCCGGAGAGTACGGCATAGCGTGGAGACCGCCCCGCCAGGGCCTCCGCCACCACCGTCGACATCGGCTCGAGGGTATCGAGTTCGATACCCTTGCTGGCACAGACAATGATTGGCCGCTGCGGCAGATATGCGCAGAGATCGGACAGAGTGGCCCGCAGAAACTGACTGGGAACGACCACCAGCACCACCTCGGCACCATGCAACACCCACGGGGCATCTGTGGAGGCGACCAGCTCGGGACAGAGTGTGAACCCCGGCAGAAAATGGAGGTTTTGGTGCTCCTGGTTGATGGCCTGCACCACCTCCTCCTCGCGCACCCATAATCTGGTGACCACTCCCTTGCGACAGAGGAGGTCGGCCAAGGCCGTTCCCCAGGCACCTCCGCCCAACACCGCAGTCTGCATCGCTCCTTCCTCGCTCATTTGATTCTCCGGGTTCATACCGCAAAGGGCATAAGTTTCGTGCGAGCAGACAAGCTGCTCAACTCAGCTTTATCAAGCTCAGCACCACCATCCCTGCCGAGCCCTTCCTGCGGCAATATACCCGCACCGCCAGCCGCTCACACCACCTTTTCCCCGTTGATGACCACTTCCCAGGAGATCTCCATGATGCGGCGGTACATGGCGCTGACCCCGCAATATTTATCCTGGGAGAGTTGCACCGCCTTGATCACCTTGTCGCGCTCGACCCGCTCCCCCTTGATGTGGTAGATCAGATGCAAGTCATGGTGGTGTTCATCGCGACCCTCTTCTATATTTGAGAAAGCTGCTCTGCACGGTAGGCAACGACTCGTTCGTCACGAGACTGAACAACACCTACCCGTGTCGTCGGAAAGCACGACAGAGCCCCAATTTTCCATTGCGCTGATGCTCATGGGATAGTCATTGCCAAGGAAATGTGCAACCGCCAACCGCAAGCTGCCTCGTTGTCATTACCGATAAAGGCGACTTGAGACCCTCGGTGAGATGATCGGAGGGAGCCCTGCCCCACCTGCACAAAAAACGGCGCACCCCCAAACACAGGGATGCGCCGCCGCAAGAGGCAGGGGAACCTTACCGGTTATTTGTCGCCCTCAGCCACCTCGTAGTCGGCACCGCGCCAGGCGAAGATGCCGCCCGGATGTCGATAGACATTGGTGTAGCCGAGCTTCTTGGCCCATACCGCGCCGTTATGGCTGCGGGTGCACTTGACAAAGCCGCAGTAGACGATGACCTTGATGTTTTTGTCGGGGCCGAGCATTGCCGCGTAATCCTCCTGGGTCTTGCCGTCGGTCTCCTTGACGTCCCAGGCAGTCATGTCGGGAATGGGAAAGAGAAACTGCTTGGCGGTAGGGATATGGCCTTTTTTGTAGCTGTCCTCAAAAGGCATGGTGTCGATCAGTACCACCTTCTCGCCCGACTTGAGCACCGCCTGCAGTTCCTCAGTGGTGATCACCTGATAGCCACCCTTTTGGACGTCGCGTACCAGCTTGACTGCCTCGGTCTCCTTGATCACCTCGTCCTTGAACTTGTCGGTGCCCAGGGCGTGCGCCGCTGACGCGGCACAGAAAAAGAGGAGTACGGCAAAAAGCAATTTCTTCATTTTCTTGTTTCTCCATAAAATGTTGAGTGAATACAAAGGTAACGAACGTACCAGAGGCTGTAGAGCAGGGGTACAAGCATCGCCAGGTCGCGCCACAGAGCGCTGCGCAAACCGTGGAAGGCGGAATATTCAGGATCTTCCGGCCCGAAGCAGCCACAATCGATATCAAGGCCGACATAAATCGAGTAGGACAGGAGGAGAATGAAGAACACCATCAAGAGTAAGCTGCCCAAGGTACTTTGCCAATGATTGTACAGCAATCCGACGGCGAGGATCACCTCGACCACGGGAATGACAACGGCGGTGGGCAGCACCAAGTAGCCGGGCAGGATGGCATAGGCATTCACGATATCGGCAAAGGCTGACACATCAAAGAGCTTGGGCACTGCCGCAAAAAGAAAAACTCCGGCAATCGTCCAGCGGGCGATGCGGTCAAGCCATGGCAGTAGAGTGGAGTGGGAAATCGTCGGCATCGCCTTTATCTCTCGGTTGATTGGCCCGGTGTCTCGGGCCAGCAGGAAATAACCGACGGATTTTGCCGCAAAGATGAAACAAAGTCCAATTGGTAGTTTCAATCGACAAACACACATCGATTGGGCGAACCGATAAACAAAGGGGTCTTGGCCGAAAGCTTGATCAGCGGGCCGATTGCAGGTTGTATTTATAGTAGGAGTGACAGATCCCCTCGTCGGAGATCATGCAGGGACCAATGGGGTTCTTGGGGGTGCAGGCCAGCCCGAAGGCCGGACAGTCGGGCGGCAGGCCACGGCCGGTGATGATGGCGTTACATTGACACATGCAGGACTCAATCCCTTCCTCAAAGCGCACGTTGAAGCGTTTGGTGGCATCAAAGAGGGCCAGTTCCTCGCGAATGACGAAGCCGCTGCTCTCGATGGTGCCCAGGCCGCGCCAGTCGGTATCGACAGTGAAGAAAACCTCGGAGACCATCTTGCGGGCCTTGCGGTTGTCGGCGCTGGAGTAGATGAAGGCCGACCCGTCATCAAAATGGGTCTCGCCCTTTCTGATCTGCTTGACCAGACTAAGGATGCCGTCGAGGATGTCGACCACTTCAAACCCAGCGATAAAGCAGGAAATGTGGTGCTTTTTGGCGAGCTCCGTATACGCCTTGGTATCGGAAATGGTGTTGATGTGATCGGAGCAGAGCAGGCCACGGATGTTGAGATCCGGGTCAAGCAACAACAGATCGATGGTCGGCGGCAAAAGACGGATCGAGGGAACAACACAGAAATTGCATATACCGAGGCGGGCCGCCTCGAGTATGGTTTCGGCAACGCTCGGGGCAGTGGCCTCAAAACCCACCGCCGGATAGACCACGGTGTAGTCAGGCTCGCGCTGGGCGATATCCAGCGCATCCATAGGGGAGATGATCACCTCGATGCGCGCCCCGCGGGCGGCGATTGAACCGAGGCTCTCCTTGCTGCCCGGAACCCGCAGCAAATCTTCGCAGGCGGAGGTGATCACCTTCGGCTGGGTGGCGATCTTGATGAAGGCGTCGATGTGGCCGGCCGGCATGACGCAGACGCTACAGCCAGGACCCGCCACCAATTCCAGCATTTCCGGTAATTTTTGGCGGATACCGTATTTGAGGATAGCACGATTCTGGGTGCCGCAGACCACCATTAGCCGCATCGGCCGATCCACCAACCGGTGCAACTCTGCAAGAAGCGCCTGTTGACGCTCCTGATCTTTTGTCACTTCGGCTATCGACATTCGACACACCTTTTTCGACGGGACGGCAGATCTTCTCCCCATTGAAAACTGATGGACACTCACCGCCTGGCCACGGTCACCCACTGAGCGATTTCCCCCCGACGCCAAACCATGACGTGCGCCAAAGGGAGGACGGAAAAACTGCCGCTGACGCGCGGAGCATTTTTTCAACTCATCGGGGGGGCCGTCAGCACCATGGTGGTTATTCGGAGGCCTCGGCCTCGGACTTCATCACCTTGAAGGCCTCGCTGTCCACCACCCGCATCCCCTCGATCTTCTCGATCTCGGCACGACTGACATGAAACTTGCCGCAGGCCGGGCAGGTTCCGTCAAATTCGTCTCCGACGGCACGGGCCTTTAATTCATCAATAGTCATATGGTCGAGTTTCCCGCAAGAGCCACTGGGATTCTCAGCACGGACCTGGATTCGCTTGCTTTCTGGCATAATACCCTCCCACCTGTCCGTCCAATATCACCCGGACAGGAACCAATAAGTACAACCTTTACACCACAATATCGACCAAAAAATCTTGTGATTGCCGTAATTGCCCCTTCTCCTCCGGGGAGTGCGCCTGCCGCCCGGAAAAGGGCGGCAGGAACAGGCCCGCGAGCAAGGTCATCAACCGACAATCTTGTCTATTTCTTTTCCCTCGGCATTGATGATGCTGACTGCAACCGGAATGCCGCCATCCAGGCGGTGCGTGGCGCAGGACATTCAGGGGTCGTAGGCGCGTACCGCCATCTCCACCCGATTGAGCAAGCCCTCGTTGTAGACCCCGTCCTTGATCAGGGAGGTTGCCGCCTGCTTGACGCTCATATTCATCGGGGCGATGTTGTGGGTGGTGCCGACGATGAGATTGGCCTTCGTGATGCAGCCATTGTCGTCGGTGGTGTAGTCATGGATGAGGGTGCCGCGCGGCGCCTCGACGATGCCGACACCACGGCCGGCCTTGGGTTCTACCTTGGCCCGTACCTTGGGATCGGTGATCCCTTCCCACTGAAGCAGCTCGATGGTGCGTTCGCAGGCATAGACCAGCTCGATCAACCGAGCATAATGGTAGAGCAGGGTTTGCTGGGCCGGCCTGCCGAAGGCGGCGCGGAAGGCTTCGAATGCCGCCTGGGCCTTGGGCGTGGAGATCTTGTCGCAGACATTGATACGCGCCAGGGTATTGGCGCGATAGATGCCCTTGGGGGCGGCCAGGGTCATGTCGAAGCCCTCGTTCCAGGACTTGGCGTAGGGCATCTTCGAATAGCCCCAGGGTTCGACATGTTCGCCGAGGTACTGGGTGTAATCTTTGCCTTCGAAGTCGACATAGCTGCCGTCGGCCTTCATCAGGCGCTGCTTGCCGTCGTAGAGACGGAGCGCGCCGTCGGCCCGGTCGACGGTGCCCAAGAAACCGGTCTTGATGACGCCGAGATCGCCGATGACGTCGATATACTTGGAGAAGACGTTGTTGATGGCAAAATCAAGGGCGAAACAGGCAAAATCGAGCAGGGTGCGGGTGCCGGCAAGCAGCTCCTGGCGTTCCTCCTCGACCATCGGCTTGGCAAACCCGCCAACCACCCCGGCGATGGGGTGAATGGCCTTGCCGGCGAACTTGTCGAGCATCATCTGCCCGAGCTGGCGCATTTTGACCACCTGGGTAGCCAGCTCCGGGGCGGCCTTGACCACGCCGATGACGTTGCGCACCGAGTAGTCGGCATCCGGCCCGAGGACAAAGTCGGGGGCGGCCAAAAAGAAGAAATGCAGGATCTTGTCGTTGATATGTGCCATCACCTGGCACATCTCCCGCAACTTGTGACCGGTTTCGGTGGGGGTGACGCCAAAGGCCCCGTCCACCGCCTTGTTCGAGGCGAGGTGGTGCATCCACGGGCAAATGCCGCAGATGCGATTGACGATGCGCGGCACTTCCTCCGCCGGCCTTCCCTCGATGAATTTCTCAAAGCCGCGCAACGACTGGATGTGCAGGAAGGCATCCTGGACATTGCCGTCGTCGCCAAGATGAATGGCGATTTTGGCGTGCCCCTCGATCCGTGAGACCGGGGCGATATTTAACACTTTTCCCATGTTAATCCTCCTTGACGGCCGATGTTTTTGTCGGCCGCAATAATCCGTGAGCTCCCGAAAAGCGCAGCAACGAGCGGCGATCAACCACCGACTTGAAGTCGATGCCGTTGCTGGCCAGGGCGTTCATCATGTCGAGCAGTTGGTTGCCGTCCTTGCGTACCGGGCCGAAACAGCCACGGCAGGGGACGCGGGCGCTGATGCAGCTTGGGGCGCCGCGCTTGGCGCAGCCGGCGGCAGTCACCGGGCCCATGCAGAGATAGCCCTGCTCCAAGAGACAGCGCATCTCGTCGATGGGGGCGCCGGGGGTGAAGGTGGCGTTGGTGAGAAAACGCTTGACCCGATCAACCTCGCCCTTGCCCTGGCGCTGGGTCGGGCAGGTATCGCAAACGCTCTTGCCCGGCAATACCGGCGCGCGGTTTTCGAGCAGCGAGAGGATGACCTCGGCAATCAGCTCGGGATTGGGCGGGCAGCCGGGCAGCTGCATGTCGATTTTGACCTTCTCGTCGCAGGCATAGACGCGGTCAAGAGGTGCCGGCACCTCCACGGTCGGAACCTGCGCCCCGGGATCGGTGGTGACGGTTTTGAAGATCTCCTCCCAGCTGGCGGCGCGATCCTGCCCGTTCATCAGGGCGGGGATGCCGCCGTGGGTGGCGCAGGTGCCAAGGGCTATCAGCACCTTGCACTTGGCACGCATCTCTTCCAGGACCTCAAGATGCTCGTGGTTGCTGACCCCGCCGGTGACAATGCCCACCGTCGCCTCGGGGATGGTCAGGGTCACCCCTTCACCGCACTGGCCGAAATATTTATGGTCCATCAGCACCGGGGCGTGGACGATATCCAGGGCCTCGGTGATGATTGGCACCAGGGCCTCGCCGATATTCAGGATGGCGATCTCGCATCCGGAACAGGAGCCAAGCCACTCCAAAGCAGTTGTTACACCCATCTCTTCCTCCTTTATACCACTTTGGCATCCTGAGCGTTCACCGGTCCAAGCCTCTTGATACGCGCCGTCATCTCGGTGACGGCGGCAACGAACTTGTCCGGCTCGGCCGAGGAAACCCAGTTGAGGCTGAAGCGTTCCGACTCGTAGCCGAAATCCTCAAGCAGTTCGACCACCATATCGGACCTCGACATCGCTTTGTAATTACCATCCAGGTAATGACATTCGCCGAGGTGTCAGCCAAGCACCATGATCCCGTCGGCACCTTGAGCCAGGGCGTCCATGACAAACTCCGGATGGACCATCCCCGAGCACATGACGCGGATGATCCTTATGTTGTGCGGGTACTGCATGCGTGCCGTCCCGGCCAGATCGGCCGCGGCGTAGGAACACCAGTTGCAGCAGAAGGCAACAATCTTCGGTTCAAAACTCATCTCATCTACTCCTTTCTTGGCGATGGCCGCCCTGCGGCGGCCATCGATAGTTTTTTCGTGGGGGGCGCAACCTTATGGCATCTTGCGGCAGCGCCTCTCACCCTCGCCTCAAACCGCCAGTGCCGCTTGAATCTGGGCGCTGATCTGGCGCATGGTAAAACCGGAAACGGCGACCCCACGCTTCGGGCAGGTGCCCTGGCAGAGCCCGCAACCCTTGCACTGCGCCTTGTTGACGCTGATGAGTTTCCCTGCCGCCCGGCCCGCCTCGCCGGCCCTTTCCACCAGGGTGATGGCGTTGTAGGGGCAGACATCAACACAGAGGGCGCAACCATCGCAGTAATTCTCGTCAACTGCCGCCTTGATCGCGTCAAGCGAAACCTGGGTCTTGGAGAGCAGAGTCGCGGCGCGGGCCGAGGCGGCCAAAGCCTGGGCCACTGCCTCTTCCACCGGTTTTGGATAGTGGGCGAGACCGGCAACGAACATGCCGTCGGTGGAGAAATCCACCGGTCTGAGCTTGGCATGGGCCTCCTGGAAGAAACCGTGGCCGTCGACCGGCACCTTGTAGAGCTTGCCGAGATCGGCAGCATCTTCGCGGGGACGGATGGCCGTGGCGAGAATGACCATGTCGGCCTTGATCCTGAGCGGCTTATGGAGGACATGGTCCCAGACCTCGACATCAATGTCGGCGCCGTTTTCGGTGACCTTGGGTTTGCCGTGCAGCTCGTAGTTGATGAAAATCACCCCGAGCTTGCGTGCCTGGCGGAACAAGGATTCACGCTGAGCATAGGTACGCATGTCACGGTAGAGGATGTAAACATTGCGCTCCGGATTCTCTTTCTTGAGGGCGATGGCCGATTGCACCGAGTGGGTGCAGCAGACCTTGGAGCAGTACATATGCTCGCCTTCGCGGGAGCCGACGCACTGGATGAAGACAAAGCGCTTGGCCTGCTTGACGTGCTTTTCCTTGAGCTCGAAGAGCTTGTCGAATTGCACCGC
>CAYSON010000040.1:0-2884 GCA_964432635.1 uncultured Desulfopila sp. | reverse complement strand
GGCATCGTAGTTGTACTCGCTGGGGAGATAGGCCTCGCCGCCGATGGCGACCACCCCGGCGCCGTGCTCGATCACCCTGCTGCTGCCATCCCTGGCGGTGATGGTCGAGCGGAAGTTACCGACAAAGCCCTCCACCGCAGTAACCGTGTGCTCCTTGTGGATGACGATGCGCTCGTTCCACACCACCTGGTCGATGAGCTTGGCCACCTTGGTCGGCACGTGCTCCCCGGACCAGGTGTGCTTGATGTTGAGGGCGTTGCCGCCCAGGGTATCGCTCTTTTCCAGCAAATGGACGGAAAAACCCTGCCTGGCCAGATTGAGGGCCGAGGTCATGCCGGCTACACCGCCGCCGATGACCAGGGCCTTCTGGGTGATGGGCACAGCGATCGGTTTGAGCGAATCGCCAAAGGTGACCTTGGCCGCCGCCATCCGCACCAGGTCCTTGGCCTTGGCAGTGGCTTCCTGGGGATTCTTGTTATGCACCCAGGAGTTGTGGTTGCGGATGTTGGCCATCTCCACCAGGTACTCGTTGAGACCGGCCGCCTTCAAGGTCTCGCGGAACAGGGGCTCGTGGGTCCGCGGGGTACAGGCGGCGATGACGATGCGGTTGAGGTTTTTCTCCCTGATGCGCTTGGCGATCATCTCTTGGGTGTCCTGGGAGCAGGAAAAGAGATTGCGCTCGACATAGACTACATCCGGCAGGGTCGCCGCGTACTCTTCCACCGCCTTGACGTCAACCACTCCGGCAATGTTTGAACCACAGTGACAGACAAAGATGCCGATGCGCGGCTCTTCCTTGGAAATGTCCTTTTCCATCGGGAAGGTGGCCTGGCGGGTCAGCTGAAAGCGGGCCGGAGCGAGCAGCTCGGCGACTGCCGCCGCCGCCGCCGAGGCCTCGACAACCGACTGGGGAATGTCCTTGGGACCGGCGATGGCGCCGCAGGTGAAGATGCCCTCGCGGGAGGTCTGCACCGGGGCGAAATCGGAGGTGGCGGCGAAGTTGTCGGCGGTCAGCTTGATGTCGGCGGTGTGCGCCAGATCAAGCACATGCTTGGGGGTCTGCAGGCCGACGGAGAGCACCACCATATCGAAGTATTCCTCGATCTGCCGGCCGTTCTCGTTGACGTAGCGCAGCCGCAGGTCGCCGCTGACGCCATCGCTCTCGACGCCGTTGACGCGGCAGCGAACGAAACGTACCCCGGAATCATCCTTGGCGCGCTCAAGATACTGATCAAAATCCTTGCCGTGGGTACGCATATCCATATAGAAAATGGAGGTCTGCAACCCGGGGACGTGGTCCTTGGCGATGACCGCTTCCTTAATGGCGTACATGCAGCACACCGAGGAGCAGTAGCCGTTGCCGCAGAGGTTCTCGTCGCGGGAGCCGACACACTGCAGGAAGGCCACCTTGTTCACTGCCTTGCCGTCGGAGGGACGGATAAGGTGCCCTTCGGTCGGCCCGGAGGCGGAGAGATAGCGCTCGAGCTGCAGGGAGGTGACGACGTTTTTGTAGACACCATAGCCCCAGACTTTGGCCTCGGTTGGATCGTAGGCCTCGAAACCGGGGGCGAGCACCACCGCCCCGACGTTCAAGGTATGGATCTTCTCGGTGTCGTTGAAATTGATGGCACCGGCGTCGCAGACTTTCTCGCAGAAACCGCAGGCTCCGGGCTTTTGCAGACGGATACAGCTCTCGGCATCGATCTGGTATTTGAGCGGCACCGCCTGGGCATACTTGACGAAGATCGCCTTGCGCTTGCCGGTGGCGGCGTCATACTCGCTGCTCACCTTTTTCGGGCACTTCTCTGTACAAGCGCCGCAGGCGATACATTTGTCCATGTCCACGTAACGTGGCGATTCCTTGACGGTGACGGTGAAATTTCCGGCAACGCCGTCGATCTTGGTGACCTCGCTCAAGGTCATCAACTTGATATTTAAGTGCCGACCGCACTCAACCAATTTTTGCGCGATGATTCACATCGAGCAATCGTTGGTGGGGAAGGTCTTGTCGAGCTGGGCCATGGCCCCGCCGATGGCGCCGGTCTTTTCCACCAGATACACATAGTATCCGGCATCGGCGAGATCGAGGGCGGACTGCATTCCGGTAACGCCGCCGCCGACAATCATCACCGACCCGTTTTTCTTCGTGTCCAGCATGATAGGTTCTCCTCTGTGGTTCTCTCTACGATCCGCCTTGGGGCGGAGGTGCGCCTGGTCGCGGCCGCCGCTGCTCATGCCGGCGGCCTCTCCAAACCTGGTCTCGTTATTGCTTGTTGGGCAGAATCAGCGAATCGGCCACCAACTCCCAGATATATTTGACCTCGATGCCGAGGTCATACTCCTTGATCAACGATTTCAGGATCTGGTCACGGCAGTTATGGCAGGGGGCCACCAGCAGGTGGGCACCGGATTCGACGATCTGGCGGGCCTTGAGCCGCCCATAATAGACGCGCTCGGCGGAGAAGGGCATGGCCCAGGCGCCGCCGCCGGCACCGCAGCAATAGGCACTTTTGCGGTTGGGATTGAGTTCGCGGAAATCGTCGGCGCAGGCGCGGGTGATTTCGCGGGCCTCCTCGAAGTAGGCCTGACCAAAGGCCTTGAGCGACTTACGCCCGTAGTTGCAGGGATCGTGGTAGGCGACGGGCATGGTATGCACCGATTTGTCGAGCTGGATTCTCCCCTCGCGGATATATTCGAGGAGCAGATCGAAGACGCTGACCACTTTGAATTCGTTGAAGACCTCGGGGTACCATCTGTTCAACCCGGACCGGGTTGCAAAGTAGGCGTGGCCTCACTCAGGGAGGAGGAGAACCTTACAGTTCAGCCTCCGCATGTTGTCGACGATGCGGCCGACCACGGTCTTCATCGCCTCGTCGTCACCAGA
>CAYSON010000039.1:0-12576 GCA_964432635.1 uncultured Desulfopila sp. | reverse complement strand
CCTCACCGCACCTCGATTCGATTTTGTCCTGAGTTACCCGCTATTGATTTATCCTTAGGGGAGTGTATGAAAAAAATCTCTTTGGTAGTTGCTGTGTTCTGTCTTTTTGGTCTTCTATCTTGCAAGGGCGAGCAGGAGTCACAAAAAAAGGAATCAAAGGAATCCTTAACGCAGAAAACCGAAAAAATAGGTCAGGATGCTGCCAAAGCTATGAAATCCCCTCTTGATCAAGCACGAAAGGCGGTTGAGCAAGAGAATAGTCACGGCCAGAAGGTGGAAAAAGAAGCAGACAAAGCCGCCAATTGAGCCAGGCAAGTGGGAAGAAAGGCGAGATGAGTATTCCGGTCCCATGGGGGGAGAGTTGTTTCTCCTTGGCTTTGGAGGATGTTTCATGAGCAACCTCCCCTAGCGCTTCGTCCCACACTGGGACAACAACCCTAAAATAGATGCCAGGCGCGCTGTCGGGGGAAGGTGGTTTTGGTGCAGTGGGTCGGGTGGCCCTTCATTGGAAAGGGTCTTTTCGGGGAGGCCGAAGACAACGATGACACATCAACAACAAAGAAGGCTATCCGGCGATTCCGGGAACGACGTGACGCGACGGATATGGAATATCGCGGTGTTGCCCGGCGACGGTATCGGCGCGGAGGTGATCAGCGAGGGGCTTAAAGTACTCGACGCTGTCACAGCGCTCCTGTCCGGAATAAGATTCGACATCACCGAGCATCCGGCTGGTACGGCGGAGTATTTACGTAGCGGCAGTCCCTTGCCGGAACGCACCTTCGCTGCCTGCGAGCAGGCCGATGCAATTTTGCTCGGTGCGATGGGCCTGCCCAGTGTACGCTGGCCCGATGGCAAGGAGATGACTCCGCAGATTGATTTGCGCGAGCGGCTCGATCTTTTCAACGGCGTGCGACCCATCCGGCTTTACCATGAGTCACATTCGCCGCTGAAGAACTATCGCGCCGGAGAAATTGATTTGGTCATTGTGCGTGAGAGTACCGAGGGTTTGTTTTCCTCGCGGCTCTCCCCGATGAATGAAGTCGGCGAGGCCACCGATGTGATGCGTATCACCCGAAAGGGGTCGGAACGCATCTGCCGCGCGGCTTTTCACATTGCACAGTCGCGGCGCAAACTCTGCACCCTGGTGGACAAGGCCAACGTGTTGCCTTCAATGGCGTACTTCCGCAGCATCTTCAATGAGGTGGCCAAGGATTTTCCCGAGGTTGAGGCCGAGCACGTCTATGTGGATGCCGCCGCGTTGTTCTTTGTGCAGAAACCGCATCGTTTTGATGTACTCGTCACGGAAAATATGTTTGGGGACATTCTTTCGGATCTGGCGGCGGGCTTAGTTGGCGGCATGGGCATGGCCCCGTCGGCGGACATCGGGGACAACCACGCCGTCTTTCAACCTTCACACGGCTCAGCGCCGGATATTGCGGGCAAGGGAATTGCCAATCCTGTCGCCACGATTCTTTCCGTGGCCTTGATGCTCGACTGGCTCGCACATCCCGAAACAAAGCGTGGCGCGAAGATCATCCGTCGCGCGGTGGAAATCGTGTTGGGCAATCCGGAACATCGGACCAGCGATCTCGGCGGCAAACTTTCCACGAGTGCGCTAGGAGATTTGGTGGTTACACACCTTTCTAACGCGTCATGAGCAACATCATTGACCTGACGATGCCGCTCAAGCCGGGGATGCGCGGCGTGGAGATCGCGCCCAAGTTCACCTTGGCGAAGGAAGGTTGGAACGCCAGTACACTGTCGCTATATTCCCACGCTGGCACGCACATGGATTCCCAGGTGCATTTCGAGGCCGGCCTAGAGACGATTGACCAGCACACGCTGCAGCGGTGTATGGGTCGCGCCTGGCTCATTAATTTGGCGGGTATCACGCCAAAAGCATTGATTGAGATTTCAAGCCTTGGCGATGTGGAAAAACACTTTCGACCCGGCGACAGTCTTTTGCTCCGTACTGACTGGAGCAAGCACATAGAAAACTCTGCGATTTACCGTGACGGTCTCCCGCGCATCAGCGACGCACTGGCGAAATGGTGCGTTGCGAAAAGGGTCAAATTGCTCGGCGTTGAACCGCCCTCGGTCGCGGACGTCACAAACCTGTCTGAAGTCACGCGCATCCACAAAATACTCCTCTGCGGCAACGTCACCATTGTCGAGGGACTCTGCAATCTGGACCGGCTCTCCGGCCCAAAGATTTTTTTCGTCGCGCTGCCCTTACGCATTGCGGGTGGCGACGGCTCCCCGTGCCGTGCGTTTGCTGTCGAGGGCGACGAGGCAGCAGAACAACTCGCCAAATTGCTCACATGATCGCCAGCCTCCATCAGCTCATCGTTTGGACGTTCCTGCTTTCAGTGCAACGTTATCTATACCGAGGCTTAATTTTGTTAGAAATAGAAGAAAAGATATAATGACTAAAGGTAAAATCATTCCCTTCCCATTAAAAAATCCTTTTAGCGCAGAAGCTGAAAAGAGATGGAATAAAATCGATAAATCAATACAAAAAGAAATTTCAAAAAATGTATGGTGCAGCTATTGTTCAAGCGCCTCTACCATAATCTTGAAATCTGCAAAAATGGAACGTAATGTATTTGATACTTCATGGAAATTGCAAAGTTTGCGGCAATGAAATCTGTCGCGTTGTTGAACCGGCAAGTTAAATAATCAGCTAACTATTAACCCGTTAGGTGATCGGCGTACATTTTTACTCGAAAAACAGGTTTGGCTATTTTATTGTGACTAAATAGAAATGTCGATCAGATCAATGTCCGGCGATCAAGAATTGGATTAATAGAGCACAGACTCAGGAAAGCTAAACGTCACAGGAGTGGCGGTAGTTCCCTGTCGCCACTACCCGTTGGTTCAGGGCTTTTCTCGAATCGTTCATAGTATCCGAGCAATTGTCCGGCGTTGCTACGAACCCCCACGACCGTGATTCGCTCCTGATCCTTGTTTACTTTTAGAAAGACGGTAGCTTCCCCCGCCAAGAGTCGGTCATGAATCCGATTGATGGACTCCGTGGATGCCTGGTTGTGGCAATCGAAAAGCGACTTGCCGATGAGATCCGCGTATCCGCGCTTCTCATAGCGGATTCTGGCTGCTTTGTTCAAATACCTAATAATGTGATTGTTATCTACGAACACGATTGGGTTGTCGATGCTGTCGAGTATCGCCTCGTATATTTTTAAGTCCATCTTACCTTCCTAGAATTGAGAATTAAATACGTAGTTCGAGTTTGCAGAGAGAACCATTGAGGATCAGTCTGAGGCAACGAATGGCGCTATTTGCGCGTCCCACCCTCCATTGAGATCGTGGCATCAGTGAGAGCCTACTCTATAGCCTGAGCCTTCCTTGGCGATCATCGAGGCCAGCATGTTCGTCACCAGTTTCTCCCGTCCATCGCTGACCGCCATAGACGTCGCCTTGCAAAACACAAAGGCGGGACAGGAGCGTAAGAAGTAACCAGACAACAAAATGGGGGGTAAAGCCATATCTGGCTTTACCCCCCATTATATCTTGGTACACCCGGAGGGATTCGAACCCCCGACACCCGGATTCGAAGTCCGGTGCTCTATCCAGCTGAGCTACGGGTGCACAATTTGTGGGCAATGGATACCATGATCGGCAGGTAGGGTCAATGGGAATGTCTACCCCTGTGGCGCCGTCTCCTACATCGCCGAGGGCTGGCGTGGCAGCACCTGCTTTTGCGGGATGACGCAGCCAATATGCTCCGCCTGTCTGAGGAAGAAGTCATCGGTCATGCCGGCCAAAAAGTCCCGCACCCGGGCCGCCGGATGGTGATGCTCCTCATCGACGACCTCGCCGATGGTGGCGGCGATGATGCCGTTGGTGTCGTTTGCATGACTGGATATTTGGTTGAGATAGTGCGCAAAAAGTCGCCGATAGCAAGTCTCGATGAGCGGGAGCTTGGTTTTGGTTTCTGGGGCGAGATAAATGTTCTGGTAATTGAAGGCCTTGAGTTCCAAAAGGATTTTTGACATGGAATGGCTGAAGCCGATCTGCACGTGATCGGCCTGGGCGGTGGTGCTGTGGGCAATGAGATCGGTGACCAGGTTGTAAACGATGGTGCCATTGCTGGCCCCAAGCGTTTTGCGGCAGTTTTCGGGGAGGGCGTCTCGCTGTATCAATCCGAGATGGATGGCGTCCTCGATGTCCCTGCCGATATAGGCGATGGTGTCGGCAAGTCGAACGACGCACCCTTCCGCCGTGGCGGGAACCAGCGGGTTGGCGGCGCTGCGGTATTTTTCGGCGAGGCGGCGATCGTACTCCTCCCAGGAGGCAAGGCGGCTGGGGTTGAGGTGGGTCGAGGCGCTTTCCCCGTCGTGACAGAGAATGCCGTCAAGCACCTGCAGGGTCAGGTTCCATCCCCGGCCGCCTCGCTCCAGGATGTCAAGGAAGCGGACCGACTGCAGGTTGTGCTGGAAGGGCGGCAGGCCGTGGCCAAGGCACAGTTCGGAAAGGATCCGTTCCCCGTCATGGCCAAAGGGCGGGTGGCCGATATCGTGACCGAGGCTGATCGCTTCGATGAGGTCCTCGTTGAGCGCGAGAAAGCGGCCGATGGTCCTGGCAATCCTCGAGACAAGTTGCACATGGAGTACGCGATGGGTGATGTGGTCGTTGCTGATCAACGAGAATACCTGGGTCTTGTCGATATAGCGGCTGTAGGCACGGGAGTGGAGGATGCGGTCGGCATCAAGGGCGAAGTTTTGGCGATAGGCGGCCTTGCCTTCTGGGCGGCGGCGGATTCCAGCCGCCGAGGGAGTGGCGGCCGGGCTCAAGCGCTCGCGCTCCATGTCGTTGAGGCAATGCAACTGGGCGAGCAGTGGGGTGGGGGGACTGGCGCGCATAATTCCCGGTGCTCCGTATTGATATGGGATAAAAAATGGCTACCGTAATGGGCGTTGACGATACTCCACCAGCAACGTTCTTGGTGGGAACATCTTTTTCAATAAGGCGTGAGCATGAAGATATCCATAGAATACTGCACCAAGTGAAACTATCTGCCACGTGCCTCCGGTCTGGGGGATGAATTGCGAGGGACCTTTGCTGCCGAGGTCGATTTGTTGGCCTCGTCGGGTGGGGTATTTGAAGTGGTGGCGGACGGCAGGCTGGTTTTTTCCAAAAAACAGCTGGGACGTTTCCCCGAGGAAGGGGAGGTGGCGAACCTGCTGCAAGGTATGACGCGAAGGTGGTAAGGCCGGCAACAACACGGTTGCATGTTGAACCGCGGATGAGATAGCGCCGAGGTTGTCGATCCTAAATGGCTTGTTCGTTCTTGGCCTCGTCCAGGCTCGACATACAGGACGAGCAGTTGTCTTTTTGCTGCCCTCTGGCGCAGAATTCGGCAAAACCTTTGAGCATCTCGTCACCGCCTCGAGGACAGACCTGCATGAATTCGGTGAAACTGATCATGCGCGCGATGATCTCGGCGGGTGCGGTGTGCTCGATTCGGCAGGCGCCTTCCTCGGCGACCTTGTCATCGATCGACAGCACCTTGATGAAGAAGGCCTTGAGTGCTGTATGGCGGAAGATAACATCCTCGGCGACGAGTCGACCATGGTCGGTCAGGGTGATGGCCTCATAGGGGGCATAATTGATCAGGCCCTTGCGCGACAAAGCTCGCAAGGCCTCGGTGACCGAGGCGCGACTGACGTTGAGGCGAGAGGCGATTTCCTTGCTGCGCGCCACCAGTTTTGATCCGACAATATGATAGATCGCTTCAATGTAGTCTTCTAGGCTGGCACTCAGGTCCGTCTTTTCTTTCATATTGAACTGTAAAAAAAAAATGGGTAAGGAGAAGCGGATCAAGCGGCCGACGGCCTGAAAGCGACGGTCTTCGGTAAATGCCCCAATTCTGGTACCCTACAGTCCTTTGCCTAGAGAGTCAAGCAAGGACTTTTCCCCCGAGAGGGAGGATGTTCTCGAGATGCTGTGTGAATTGCGCGTGAAAAACCTGGCCTTGATTGAATCCCTTGAGCTCTCCTTTCTGCATGGTGACGGTTCCGGGCTGGTGGTTATGACCGGAGAGACTGGAGCCGGAAAGTCGATCATGATGCGCGCCATCCAACTGCTCTTTGGTGGCCGTGCTGCGGTGGATTGGATTCGCAGCGGTGCCGAGTCCTGCGAGGTGGAAGCCTTGTTTGAGCTGCCGCGCCACCATCGCCGCATCCTGGAGAAACTGGAAGAGAGTGGTTTCGGGGCTGACGGGGTCTTGGTGATCAAACGGATCTTTACCGGCGCAGGTCGCAGCCGCTTTTTCGTCAACGGCTCCCTGGCCACTGGTGCCGGCGTGGCTGGCTTAACCGCCGATCTGCTCAGCGTTGCCAGCCAGCACGACCACCAGCAGCTCCTCCAACCGTCTCTGCACCTTGACATACTCGACACCTACGGGGATTTGCGGCAGGAGCGCCAGGAGTTTTCCCGTCACTTCGCTCAATGGCAGGAAAAGAAGACTGTACTTGCCGAGTTGCGGCGTCGAGAGAAGGAAAAGGTGCAGAAACAGGACTTCCTCAAGTTTCAGGCCACGGAAATCGCCCAAGCGGCCATCGGACCGGGGGAGGACGAGATCCTCATTGTGGAAAAGAAAAAGCTCAAGAACGCCCAGGCGTTAATCAAACTCAGCCAAGAGAGCCTGCACCTGCTCGGTGGCGAGATTCGTGATGGGCTGAGACAACTGCGCCAGAACATGACTTCTTTGGCCGGTCTCGATCCGCTGGCAGGGAAACTGAGCGAAGAGATCGGCGGTTTCACCTTTCTTGCCGAGGACTGTATTGGCATGCTGCGCGCCTACCGTGACGGTGTGGAAGAGGATCCTTATCGCCTTGAGCAGATCAACGAGCGCCTCGATCAGTTGCGTCAATTGCAAAGAAAATACGGTGAGACACTTGCGGAAGTGATCGCCTTCGGCAAGCGCTGCGAGGAAGAGTTGCAGCTTCTCGAAAGTCTCGACAAGACCATTGCCGCAGCAGCGGCAGAATTGGAAAGCCTGGAAAAAGAGCTGTTGGCTCGAGCAATGCGGTTGTCACAACGGCGGCGCCAGGTGGGGAGCGACATGGAGCAGGCCATGTCCGAGGAACTTGCCTCGCTGGCCTTCGATCGTGCCCGCTTTCTGGTGAGTTGGCGTGTGGTCGAGGAAAATGTCAACAATCTGCGAACCAGCGGCTGGGACCGCGGCGAATTCTTTTTCTCACCCAACCTTGGCGAGGACCCCAAGCCGCTGGCTAAAATTGCCTCCGGAGGCGAGCTGTCACGGTTGCTGCTGGCGATGAAGTGCCTTCTCGCCCGCAAGGACGAGGTCGAGACGGTGATTTTTGATGAGGTTGATGCCGGCATCGGTGGGCAAGCGGCGGAAGCGGTGGCCCGAAAAATTCAGGAGCTGGCCGGACACCATCAGGTGCTCTGTATTACCCATCTGCCGCAGATCGCCGCCCGCGGCAGCCTGCACTTTCGGGTCTCCAAACAGGTGGTGGAAGGACGCACCCAGTCGGTGGTGCACAGGCTTAGCCCCGAGGAGCGGGTGGGAGAGTTGTCGAGGATGCTGGCTGGTGACGAGGTCACGGCGCAAACATCTGCTTTTGCAGAAGAATTGTTGATCAAGGGAGGCAGTTGTTGATGGCATCGGTTAAAGCCCTGGCTCTGTTTTCCGGGGGGCTCGATTCCATTCTTGCCACTCGACTGATCATGGAGCAAGGGGTGGAGGTTGAGGCGGTGCAGTTTGTTACCCCCTTCTTCAACTACCACCTGCTCGCCGACCCCGAGGAACATAGGCGCAATGTCTGGCAAAAATACGGCATCACCGTGCTGCTTGAAGATATCAGCCCTGGCTATCTTCGCCTCTTGCATGAGCCTCGTCACGGTTTTGGGAAAAACTTCAATCCCTGCATCGACTGCAAAATCCTTATGCTCTCCCGGGCTAAGGAGATGCTGGCGGGGCGCGGCGCCTCCTTTCTCATTTCCGGCGAGGTGTTGGGGCAGCGGCCGATGTCGCAGCGGCGCGACACCCTCAATCTGATCGAACGGGAGTCCGGAACCCGCTCACTCTTGCTCCGCCCGCTCTGCGCCCAGCTGATGAAAGAGACTTTGGCGGAGCAGCAAGGTTGGGTTGATCGCCATAAACTGCTGCGCTTTAGTGGTCGCCGCCGCAGTCAGCAAATGGCCCTGGCGGCACGGTTTGGCATCACCGATTTCCCTGCTCCCGCCGGTGGCTGCACCCTGGCCGACCCCATTCTCAGTCGGCGGATCAGGATGCTCTATTCCGCCGATTCGCCGGTGCCCAGCGAAGAGATTGGTGTCAACGATGTGCGTCTGCTGCTCCTCGGCCGTCACTTTCGCCTCCCCCCCGGGGGCGGCTGGCTGGTCCTCGGCCGCGATCAACAAGAAAACGAGGCCATCTCCAGACTGGTCGAAGCGGACGACATCGTGCTCGGGATGGAAACCTGGCCCGGGCCGACGGGGTTGTTGCGTCGCGGTGGTGCGCGCTATCACACAGAGTCGGAGCTCAGCCTTGTTCTGCGACAAGCCGGGGCCTTGCTGCTGCGTTATGGTCGTGCTGTGCCGCAAGGGATGGAGATGCCCCTGGTAGGCTGGCGGCATGGTCACCGCAGGGGCGAGTTCACCGCCAGTCCGATGGCCGAGGAGACCTTACACAGCTGGGCCTTCTTCTAGGGAGTCGGATGCGCCGCCCTCTCAGGGGCCGAGGAGCCGCGCGACGATGTCGCCATAGCTGCTGAGGGTGTTAGTTTTCAGCAGCTTCTTGCCGAGTTTTTCCTGCTCGGGAAAGTACATCAAGAGATAATTCCACAGTTGTTTGAGCCGCCCAAGGAGATGAGACGGGCCGGAGAGCCTTTGCTGGTAGGTGTGCAAGAGCTCCTGGTGAAACATCCTCAACCGCTCTAGGCGCTGCTCGGGCGTTTGCGCCGGGAAGTTTTTGATCTCCTCCGCCAGGAAAGGGTTGGCAAGGGCGCCGCGACCGATCATCCACCTGTTTATGGTTGGAAAACGCTGGGCGAGACTGGTAAAGAGAGCGGCGGAAGTGATATCACCGTTGTAGACCAGGCGATGGCCACTGGTCTGGCAACAAAGGGCAAAACCCTCTGGGTCGGTGTCTCCTTTGTAAAGCTGTTTTCCCAGCCGCGCGTGGATGATGATCTCACTGAGAGGCAGGGGAGCGAGGCGGGGCAGCAGGGCGAGCAATTCGTCGCGGCGGAAATAGCCGAGACGGGTCTTGATTGACAGCGTCAGGCTGAACTCCGGTAACTTCGGCAGTACGGTGTCGAGGAGGTCGAGGATCTCTTCCGGATAGGGAAGGAGCCCGGAGCCTCTATGTTTTTTGGCAACCATGGCTACCGGGCAGCCGAGGTTCCAGTTGATTTCTTTGTAGTCGAGTTCGGCGAGGCGCCTGGCGAGGACGAGAAACGATGCGGCGTCGTTGTGGAGCAGTTGAGGAATCACAGCAATCCCGGGATTGTTGACGGGAAGGACGTCACCCAGCATGGCGTCGTCGTAGAAGGCTCTGCGCTGCGGGTTGATGAAGGGCGCCATGGCGATGTCGAAACCGCCGAAGTGTTTACAGAAGATGGTGCGGAACGGGGCGTCGGTGAGCCCGCGCAGGGGAGCGAGAGTGATAAAAGGGCGACGGTCGGTCATGGCGGTCAAAGGGGGAAGGTTGCAGAAAGCGGGTATCGGCACTTTGGGCGTGGTACCGGGAGAAAGGCCGAGTATAGTCGAGGGTGAAGGGAAAGCAAAGGAGGGATCGCTTGATGACCGTCAGCGCACCTGACATCTGGGGAAAAACACCGCCGGCTGTGCGTCGGGCCTTGCTCGGCATGGCCCTTGGCGGACCGGGCGAACTCTACCTGGTTGGCGGAACGGTGCGCGATTGGTTGTTGGCGAGAGAGGCGGCCGACCTTGATGTGAGCTGCGCCGCCCCTGCCCATAAAGTGGTCGACGTGTTGCGACGGAAGTTGGGCGGTGGCACCATCGTTGATCTTTCCGCGGCGGAGGATGAGACCCTGCGCCTGGTGTGGCGAGGCTTCCAGGTGGATGTGGCCTCCTTTCGCGCCGGCACTACCAGTATAGAGGAGGATCTGTGTCTCCGCGATTTTACTGTCAACGCCATGGCTGTTGCCTTGCGCTGTGTGGCGGAGTCATGTCCTGCCAAGGTGATCGACCCCGCCGGCGGTCTATCTGATTTGCAGAAGAGGTGTTTGCGGCACTGCCCCGGGGCCTTCGAGGCTGATCCGCTGCGGCTGCTGCGTGGCTATCGTCTGGCCGCGACCCTCGGCTTTGCCCTCGACGACGCGACCCGAGGGGCGGTGGCCGACAAGGCGGCGATGATAAAAACGGTGGCGGCGGAGCGCGTCACCATGGAGCTGCGGGGGATCTTTGCCTCGCCGGTTACCTCGGCGACCCTGAAAGCCATGGACAGGGACCGACTTTTACCGCACCTTTTCGCCGAACTCTATCTTGGCCAGGGAATTGAGCAGCCCGGTTTTCATCATCTTGATGTTCTTGGTCACAGTTTTCTCGCCCTGGCCAAGATGGAGGAGATCCTTGCTGAGGCGGGGCGGTTTTTCCCCGGTCAAAAAGAACGGCTCACCGAATATCTTGGTGACGGCCGGGCAGCAGCTCGCCTCAAATGGGCGGCACTCCTCCATGATCTCGGCAAGCCGGCAACGCAGTGCCTGCCGCCGGATAACCTCGGCCGGGTGACCTTTCATCGCCATGACCAGGAGGGCGAGCGGCTCTTTGCCCGATTTGCCGAACGCAGCCGCTGGAGTCGGGAGGAGGGGGAGAGGGTGGGCTGTTTGATCGCCATGCATATGCATCCCTTTCATCTCTGCAACGTGGCGCGGGGTGGACGGGTCAGCGCCAAGGCGATCCTCAAGCTATGCCGGCGTGCGGGCAGGGAACTGGTTGGTCTTTTCCTCTTGGCCATGGCCGACAGCCTGGCCAGCCTGGGCACGGAAAAGCCACCTCATATGGAGGAGGAGCTGCGGGAACTGTTTGATCAGGTGCAGAGGCTTTACGTGGAGCGCATCGCCGACGCCTTGCATGGCCCGCCGCTGGTGACCGGTCGCGACCTCATCGATTGCTTCGGTCTTGCACCCAGCCCGCTGTTCAAGGAGGTGTTGGATGAGGTGACCACCGCCCGGGCCGAGGGAAAGGTTGTTGATCGTGCCGGCGCCCTCGACTATGTCTCAGAGGCGCTGGCCCGGCGCAGTGGAGGGACCGGGTTGACCGGTTTTCGTCTTGTCAAAGAATCATAAATGGAATACAACGTGCGTAAAATAAACGACTACTACTCGCGACGGGCAAAGAAGGAAAACTATCCGGCTCGGTCGATCTATAAGCTTTCGGAAATTCAAGATAAATATAATATTCTCGGCAGGGGCGACAGCGTCCTCGATCTCGGTTGCTTTCCCGGCAGCTGGTCGATTTACGCCTCGGAAGTGGTGGGGCCGAAGGGAATTGTCGTCGGCGTCGATCTGCAACAGGCCGAAGAGGTGGCGCGGCCGGGTGGGGCGCCGATCCATTGGCTCTGTGCCGACATCATGGAGCCGGAGATGATCGTTCAGGTGCGACGTTTTCGCCCGGCTTACCGCGTTCTCGTCTCCGACCTCGCTCCCAAGACCACCGGCAATCGCTGGGCCGACGCGCAGCAGTCGCTGACCTTGGTGCGTCGCACCTTGGAGGTGGCGGAGGAACTATTGCTCAATCGCGGCAACTACCTCTGCAAGATTTTTCAGGGCGAGGATTTTCCGGAGTTTATTGCATTGCTCAAGGGGCGCTTTGCCATGGTCAAGGTACAAAAGCCGAAAAGTTCGCGCACCGAAAGCCGCGAAGTCTTTGTGGTCGCGATGGGATACCTCAAGGATGCCCCTTGATTCCTTTGGCAAGAAGTTTGTAAGGTTTTTATCTCCAAAAATAAAATTAATCAGGATAGCCTATGTCTGGACATTCCAAGTGGTCGACTATCAAGAGGAAAAAGGGGGCGATCGACGCCAAGCGGGGCAAGATTTTCACCCGGCTAATCAAGGAGATCACCGTCGCCGCTCGTGCCGGCGGAGGTGATATTGAGGGCAATCCCCGTCTGCGCACGGCGGTGGCAGCGGCCAAGAGCGACAACATGCCCAAGGACAACATTGTCCGGGCGATCAAGAAAGGTACCGGAGAAATTGCCGGCGAGATCTACGAGGAGATCATGTACGAAGGTTACGGTCCGGGTGGGGTTGCCGTCCTGGTTGAGTGCATGACCGACAACCGTAACCGCACCGTCGCCGATGTGCGCTACTTTTTTGCCAAGAGCAACGGCAATCTTGGCGAGTTCGGTTGTGTTTCCTGGATGTTTGAGAAAAAGGGTCTGATCCTCGTCGACAAAAAGTTGATCAGCGAGGAAAAACTCATGGACCTCGCCCTCGAGGCCGGGGCCGAGGATGTGGTCGAGGAGGAAAGCGAATTCCAGATCCACACCGCCGCCGATGCCTTCGACAACGTACGCTCAACCCTGGAAGAGAATGGTGTAACCTTTGTTGATGCCTC
>CAYSON010000038.1:10779-12725 GCA_964432635.1 uncultured Desulfopila sp. | reverse complement strand
GGGCGTGGCAGGAGACGTTGATAGTCCTGGGCGCTCATTAATGCGGCCATCAGGGCGTTGTGGGCTCCTTGCACCTGGACCCCGAGTTCCTTGGCGATTGCTACCGGCTCGAAGCTCTCGGCGGTGAACCGATCCGGTCCTTGCCCGGCGCTGTTGGCTCGCCAGTAGTGCATCAGGGCCATGGTGTCGATGACCGGATTGGCAAGGGTGCGGTCATCGATTTTGCGCAACTCGCGGTTAATAAAGCTGAGGTCGATGTTGATGAAGTGGCCGACGATGATGTCATTGCCGCAGTAATCGAGGAAGTCGCCAAGCACCGGGACGATGTCCGGTTTTTCCTGTATTTCGCTTGGAGTAATCTCGTGTACCATTACCGTTTGCGCCCTCATCTCCCTGCCGGGATTGACCAACTGGTAAAAGGTTTGTCCGATCTCCACGCGACTGCCGTTTACCTTCACCGCCCCCAATGAAACGATGTTGTCGCACTTGTGATCGAGTCCGGTCAACTCGGTATCGATCACCACCGCCTGGATCTCGTCGATCAACAGCCGCGGGTCCCACTCCGCGAGGAGCGGGACCGTTGTCCGCTTGGTTCTTTTCAGCCGAAAGAAATCAAACATCCCGCTCCGTTAACACTCGTAGACAATCTGTTCACTGCTGTTGCCCGCTTATCACCGCTGCCACCAGAGTTTGCACTTTCATCGTCAGGGCTAGGGCCTGCTGCAATACTCTTTGCTCGAGGTCACAAAGACGCTTGGGGTTGAGAAAGGACGGCCCCGGAAAGCCCTGGCAGAGCTGATCGTGTTGATGGAGGAGCCAATAGCCGTAAATAATCTCGTAGGCGTATTCGACCTCATCACCATATTCGCGCAAAAATGGCGCGATTTCGGCGGTGTGGAGGAGCCGCATGAGGGTGTTGGTGTCCTCAAGCTGATAGAACATGGCAAGCAGGCGGGCCGACGCCGCTAAGGGCTTGAGTGCCCTTTCGGGATAGGGAAAGCAGCCCTGGTGTTTCCCTCCCTCCTCCACCGCCAGGTGGTGCTGGGCGGTGAGGGGGGGCGGCAGGTTGGCAAGGACGTGGGCTGCGGCACGCAAAAACGCAGGTTTTTCACGGAGCAGGTGACGGATCAACTCACGCAGTTCCATGACCAGGAGGACGTCGCCATGCAGGCCGCGAAAATCGAAGTACCGTGAAAAGGTCTCGACCGCCGGCGGGTCAGCCTGGGCGATCCAGGCAGCGAAATGCTGTCTCCAGGCGGCAAGGGAATGGCAGCGGATGGTGAAGTCGCTTCGCGATCGGAACAGGGCGTGGGGCAGATTGAGCTGGTCAAGGCTGTCCTGGGCATGCGTCGCGAAACTGCGGCAGTATTCCTCGGCCTTGACCTCTTGGTCAAGATTGTCGGCGTTGGCATGGATGAGGGCGCAGTTGTAAAGTCCGGGAAAGGCCTGCTCCTGTCGTGCTCCCGCCCCGAGCAAGAGGAAGGCAAAGGGAAGCGGCGGCGGGCCCATCTTCCTCTGGGTAAAGAGGAGCAGCTGGCCGAGCAGTTTGTCGCCGATTTCACTGACGATGCGCAGAATGTGGCTTGCCTTGACCCCTTCCTGGAGAAAATGGCCGAGCAGGTCGTGGAGCTTGGCAGCCGGCCGGGCGAGTTCTACCAGGTTATGGCTTTCCTCTATCTCGCGGACAATGGAAATCGGCGAGACGCCCTGCAACTTGATGAGATCGTTGGTGGTGATCATGCCTTTGGGCCGCCCGCCGTCGAGGACCAGGAGGTGGTGGATATCGTAGCGGACCATCTTGAATAGCGCCTCGATGCAGAGTTCGGACGACTCTGCTTTGATCAGGGAGAGGCTCTGGATGCGTGAGGCGGGTTGTTCCGGGTCGCGGCCCTTGGCCAGGACTTTGTCGCGCAAATCATTATTGGTGATGATGCCAGTGGGGAGGC
>CAYSON010000038.1:0-10769 GCA_964432635.1 uncultured Desulfopila sp. | reverse complement strand
ATCAGGGAGCCAATGCGCTCCCTGGCCATGATTGCAGCGGCTTCGCGGATGCTGGTGTGCTCTGGGGCGGTAACCAGTCCTCGCACGACCAGGGCACCCACCGGGGTGGAGAAGAGCAGCCTGTCGCCGCCTCCGTAGAAGAGTCTTTTCTTGCCCAGCTCGCGATGGGGCTTGGCCACGTACTTGTGGAGGAAGGTCAGGAAGAACTCGTGGGCGAAGGCGGGATGTTGCTGCAGCAGATCGAGTACCACCGCCCGGTCGATGCGGTAGCAGACGGTATCGTCAAGGCAGTAGATCTCCCCGCGCAGTTTGTCACTGGTGAGCAGGGAAAGGTAGCCGAAGATCTCGCCCTCGCCGCGAAAATCGACCAGCATTTCGTCACTGCGGCCGAAGGGGATGGTCACTTTGACCGCACCGCTCTTGATGAGATGGAGCGCCGGAGCCCGAGTTTCTGCGGTGTTGCCGATCAGAGAGCCGCGAGGAAAATGGTCGACGGTGGCCACCGCTGCCAGCTTCTCAAGAACAATCGGATCGAGTTCCTGGAAGGGTGGCGAGGCGTTGAGCAATGCGAGGAGTGTGTTGTCGGCCATGCCTTTCTAAAGCAAAAGCAATGCCATATCCGAAGTTGTCTGAGAGCTATATGTAATATACTTATATTATGTAAGAAAATTGCTAAAAAGGCTGGGGGCGCCCATCTTTGCAAAGAAAACAGCAGGGAGGTATGCTACCTTTCGTAACAAAGCTGGCCAATAATCGATTATATGACATGAAAACAGCAACATGGGTCATGTTACGAAAGGTAACACATTCTGCAAGATGTCACTATTAGTAGCATTGAACGAAATGATCAGGAATTGTGATGATTGGGGCGATGCAAGACCCATCGCTTGCGCTTCTCCCAGAGGGCTTTGCGGGTAATGCCCAGGGCTCGTGCCAGGCTCTGTTCGTTCATCTCACCCTGGTAGCGAGTGATAAAGGCCCTGGTGTAGTTTTCGATGGAGAGCATGCCCTCGAGGCTTGCGGTGGTGACGCTGGTGTCCTTTTTCAGACCTTCGGGGAGGTGGTCGGGAAGGATGATTGCCTCTCCGGCAATGAGTACCGCCCGTTCAATGATGTTGCGCAACTCGCGGACATTTCCCGGCCAGTCGTAGTCGCGCAGCAGACGCAGGGTAGAAGGATCGAGTTGTCGCGCAGGTTTACCCAGTTCCCGGGTATAGCGGTCGAGAAACTGGGAGGCCAGCAAATCAATGTCCTCGCGGCGATCGCGCAGCGGCGGGAGAGCGAAGGTGACCACGTTCAGCCGGTAATAGAGATCCTCGCGCAGCGTCCCTTCCCTGATCGCCGTAGCCACGTCCTTGTTGGTGGCGGCGATGAAGCGCAGGTCGATTTTGCGACTGATGGTGCTGCCAAGGGGGCGGATCTCGTGATCGTCGATGACTCTGAGCAGCTTGGTCTGCAGGGAAGGGCTGAGGTCGGCAATCTCATCAAGAAAGACGGTGCCGCCATCGGCCTCTTCGAAAAGGCCGCGTTTGGTTTGCGATGCCCCGGTAAAGGCGCCGCGCACGTAGCCGAACAGTTCCGACTCGAGCAGGGCTTCGGGAATGGCGCTGCAATTGATCGGCACCAGGGGCTTGTTGCACCGGGAGCTGTTGCGGTGGATGGCCCTGGTGAACAGCTCTTTGCCGGTGCCGGTCTCGCCGAGGATGAAGACGTTGCTGGGCGAATCGGCGATCTTTTTCACCAGATCGAGCATGGTGGTGATGGCTGGGCTGTTGCCGAGGATGTTGGCGAAATCGAACTGTTCCTCGATCTGTTTTTTGAGGAGCAAATTCTCAGTTTTGAGTGAGTGGTTGCCCAGGGCAAGCCGCACGTGGCGTTTGAGATCCTCGTGGATTACCGGCTTGAGGATATAGTCGTGGGCCCCGGCACGGAGTGCGGCCACCGCTGTCTCCATGCTGCCGTAGGCGGTCATCACCACCACCAACTGTTCAGGAACCAGTTTTTTCATTTCCTGGAGAAACTCGATGCCGCTCAGGTGGGGCAAAAGGATGTCGGAAAGCACCAAGTCGAAGGTTGATTCGGCAAAGAGCCGCAGTCCCTCCTCGGCGTCACCGGCGACGGCGACCTCGTAGCCCTCCCGCTCGAAAACACGGCGCAGCGAGTTGCACAGCGTGGTTTCGTCGTCGACGATGAGCAGCCGCTCAGCCATGTTGAGTCTCCTCGCGAATGCTTAACAGGGCCAGGGTTTGCAGCTGCCATACCAGGCGGAAGGCCTCGCGCAGGGTCTTTTTCTCAAGGCTGGAGAGTTGGCCGGGATCAAAGCCGGTTTCGGTGGATTGGCCCTTGCGGCTCAGTTGGTACTGCTGATGGATGTGCATCAGCATCATGAACTCAAAGGCCTGAGTGAGTTCATCGGCCAGGGAGGTAAACTGGGGGTGGTGGTCGCGCAAATAGCGGATGCGGCCCAGGGTCGTTGATTCGCGAAGGCCGTGGCGCAGGGCGAAGTAGCGGATGAGGTTGATCATCGGCTGCAGCCCGCGGCGATAGAGATCAAGACGCTCTTGCTGGCTGCCGTCGCGCTCTGCCACAAGGTTTTTGATGAATCCCACCGGGGTGGGCTGAGCGCAGGCCAGTTTGGCGGTTTCGCAAAGAAAACGGTGGTCGCCAGCGCCGACCAGGGGCAGAATGCGGTCGCGCAAGGAGTGAAAGAGCATGGCTTTGCCATAGACCGGGCGGGCGTCGAAGAAGGGGAGGATCCTCTGGTGACCGAAACGCTCCGGCTCGGTTAGCCAGCTCCGATAGGCAGCCTCCCAGTCCCTCGCCGCATTGTAGGGGAGGAAGTCGGGCAGGGCCGTGCGCTTGAGTAGCGAAGGGGCCCCGAAGGCCACCAGGCTCTCTTCGAAGAACACCTGGAATTGTGAGAAATATTGCGAGGCGGCGAGCCGCGCCTCTTCTCCGCTCGGGTCGGAATAGACCACCACGAAATTGCGGTTGGCGGAGAAGACCAACTCCCGTCGGCCCTCGCTGCCTATGGCCACCAAGCAGTAGGGCAGCGGCGGCGGACCGAAGCGTTGCTCGCCGATGTCGATGATCTTGCGAAAGAGGCGGTCGCGGATCTCGCCGATGATGTTGGCGAGTTGCGGGTAGGGCGTTTCCTCGCGCAGCAGCAGGCCAACTATGTTGAAAATCTTGCTGGCAAGGGGAACAAGCCCCTCGATGCTCTGCTGGCTGATGATGTCCTTGGCAAAGGAGACCGGTGAGGTCCCCTGAAGCAGCATGAGGTCGTGGTTGGTGACGATTCCTCGCACTTCGCCCTCATCCACCACCAGCAGGTGATGGATAGTGTATTGGATCATTTTAAGCAGCGCCTCGAAGCAGGTGTCACGGCCATCGACGCGGATCAAGGCCAGGGTGCCGATGTTTTTTACCGGTTCAAGAACGTTGCGACCCTTGGCGACCACCTTCTCACGGAAATCGCGGTCGGTGACGATGCCGCTGGGCAACCCGCCTTGCTTGATGAGGACCAGCGAGTTGATCTTGTGGCGGACCATGGCCTCGGCCGCTTCCTGTATGGTGGCATTCTCGGTTATGGTGATGAGAGGGATGGCGATGTCGCCCACCCGGGTAGTGAAAAGGAGTCGGTCGCTGCTACCGTAGAAGGAGCCGCGATGGTGCATCTCCCGGTAAGTTCGGTCGACGTATCGGGAGAGATAAGCCATGAAGTACTCGCTGAAGGGCGGACTGACCTCGAGAAGCCAGAGCACCCTGTCGCGGTTGAGGATATAGCACAGCGAGTCCTCGACCACCTTGACCGTGGTGCGCTGCCGATCCTTCCCGATCATCGACAGAAAGCCGAAGTTGTCGCCCTCTCCCTTGACCTCCATGAGTACCCCGTCTTCCTCTTCGGCATCCATCAATACCTGGATAGTACCCTTCTTGATGATGCGCAGGCAGTCGCTGGGTGGCCCGTTCTGTTGGAGCACCACAGTTCCCGCCGGATAATATTCCAGGGAGAGTTCGCGCGCGGTCTTTTTAAGCAGATCGTCGCCCAGAAACTGGAAGGGCGGGACGCCTTTAAGAAACTCCATGGCGTCTTCGAGAATCATAGGTCACCAAGAGAGGGCAGGAGGCTCGGATTGACCAGTGGCCCGTCGCTGATGAGCACCGCCCGTTCGAGGAGGGCGCGCAGTTCGCGAACATTGCCCGGCCAGTTATAGCCGGTGAAGGCGGCGAGCGCCTCGGGGGCAAGGCCGGTGACCTGCTTGCCGAACTCGGTGGCGTAGTGGGCGATGAAGAATCGGGCGAGTGGTTCCAGATCCTCCTTGCGTTCGCGCAGTGGCGGGACGCGAAAGGTTACCGACGTGAAGAGTTCGGCAAAGGAGGGAAGGAGATAGCCGTCGGCACCGAGCTTTTCAGGGGAATGGTCGCTGCTGGCAATGAGGATGAAATCCTCCTCCGCGTCCGGCCACGCTGGTTGCGAGGATGCGCGGGCCGAGAGAAGTTGGGCCAGTCGTTCCTGAATCTCATGCGGAAGCCGCTCGACATGGCTCAGGTAGAGTGTGCCGCCAGCGACATCGCTGGTCAGACCATCGCCACCTTCTCTCGCAGGAGAATGTCCAGGAGTGCCGAAGAGGCGGTCTCTCAGGCAATGTGGAGGCAGGAGTCGCAGGTCTTGGGTGAGCATGGGGCGGTCGGCACGGTTGCCGTTGAAGTGGATAGCCCGGGCCAGCAGCTTCTTGCCGGTGCCGATTTCCCCGGTGATGAGCACGTGGCGGCTGCCTTCCACCAGCTTGTTGACCCGAGCGATGATCTGCAGGATCTCGGGATGCTGGCCGATAATCCGGCCAAGATCGTAGGAGTCGCTCATTCGGTTCTGCAGTCTGCGGCTTTTTTGCTTGACCTCCCGGGAATCGAGGGCATTGCGCACGATCTGTTTGAGTTCTTCGTGGATAATCGGCTTGACCACGTAGTCGTAGGCTCCGGCGCGCAGGGTCTCCACTGCGGTTTCCAGCGAAGCGAAGGCAGTCATGACGATGACCATCCGTTCCGGCAAGGTTTCCTTGGTCCAGCGCAGCAACTCGATGCCGGAGACACCGGGGAGGATGATATCGGTAACGACAAGGTCGATGGCCTCCCTCTCCAGCAGGCGCATGGCCTCCTCGGCGTTGTCGACCCCGGTCACCGCGAACCCCTCCCGGGTTAAGACCCGGATCAGGGAGTTGCGAAGAGTCTCCTCGTCTTCGACGATCAGGATTTTCTCATTCATCGCTTACCTGCATGGGCAGCCGCACTTCGAAAACGGTGCCGCGCCCCTTTTGACTGTTAACAGAGATATGGCCGTGGTGATCCTTGATGATACCATAGCATAGGCTCAATCCCAAACCGGTTCCCTTGCTATGCGGTTTGGTGGTGAAAAAGGGATCGAAAATGCGGTCGATGATCTCTGCGTCGATGCCCCTGCCGGTGTCGGCGAAGGCCAGCACCACCCAGGGAGGATCGCACCGCGCCCCTATTTCCAGACGGCCCCCATCGGGCATGGCGTCGACGGCGTTGATCAGTATATTAAAAAACACTTGTTGGATCTGGTCGGGATTGACGTCGAGTGGCGCCATCGGGTCCGCCTCAAGCACGAAATCGATGGCCCGACTGCGCTTGTCGAATTTGGCCAAATCGATGGTTTGCTGAAGCAGGGCGACGATGTCGGTGGGGGTCCGTTCGATTGCCGATATCCGCGCGAAATCGCCAAGGCCGCGAACGATCTTGGCGATGCGGGTGACATGTTTGCCGATGGTGGTCAGCGCCTCGCCGGTGAAGTAGCCTTCCCTGGGGTCGCTTAGGTCTATCGCTTGCAGCTCCTGGATCAGCGAGGAGATTGAGGCCAAGGGGTTGCCGATCTCGTGGGAGATGCCGGCGGTGAACTTGCCGAGGCTGGCGAGCTTGGAGCTTTGCAGCAGCTGCTCCTCCATCTGCTTCTTTGCCGAGACGTTGTCGAGGATGGCCACCAGGCCACCGGATGGGTCCTCGAAGGGGACGATGGTCAGCTTGATGGCTAATCCTGCTGGACTTTGCGCCGACAGGTCGGGCTGATTGCCCACGGCCCAGGCTGAGACCGGAATCCACGGTAGCAGGCGGCGCACCGGGCGGTTTATGGCCTCCCGGCGATTGAGGCTGGCGAGCTTTTCCATCTCGGTGTTCCAGGAACGCACCAACCCCTGTGAATCGAGGGTGACGATACCGAGCGGCACACTCTCAATAATGTTTTCACTGAATTCCTTAAGATAGGCGAGATTGCGGTTGGCTTCGGCCAAATCGTGGCGAGATAACCGCAGGGTGTCGGTGATCTGTTTGATGGCAGTGGACAGTTCGCCTCGCTCTGCCTCGGTTAACGTTCGTTTCTCCTCGAAGATGATGGCGGCAATAGAAGAACCGAGGGCGCCGGAAAGGATATGTTCCGCCTCGTCACGCAGGCGCATCAGCTCGGCCTTGCCGGGGGATTGTCGGTCGACTGCAAGGTTCTCGATCATCCTGCTCACCACTTCCCGAGACTCCGATCTGCCGATGTATTGGCCGAGGATGTCCTCGATCTGCACAATGCTGTAGGGGCTTTGCTTGGCCATCAGCTGTGGGTTGAAGGATTCAACAAAGAGCAATCCTTGGGTCTCGTCTTCGGGACTGGGAGAGGTGAATAGCGACACCCCAATATAGGCGGTCAGGTTACATAACAGCTCCCAGAACAGGCAGTGGCTCCACTTGTCGAATCCCTTGAGGCCGAACAGAGCGTGAGGATCGAGGAAAGGGTAGCGTATCAGGAAGGCAGCGAAATCCGCTTCGCTGACGGCCTCCGCCCGCACCATGGTCGGCAGGACCAGGGTGTAGCACCAGATGACAAAGCCGGCGACGATGCCGGCGATGGCGCCGTTGCGGTTGCCTTTCTTCCAATACAGCCCGAGGATCAGCGCTGGGGCGAAGATGGTCACCGCTTCGAACGATTTCAAGCCAATCTCCACCAGGGTGTAGAAACGGCCGATGAAAATGGCGAAGGCATAGCCGAGAAAGACGCAGCCGAGAATGAGAAATCTTTTGATATTGAGGATCTGTGAGGGGAAGTCGCGAACGTGCTTGAAGCGCAGCATGGCCGGCATGACGAGGCTGTTCATCATCATCGTGCTGAGCGCCAAGGATTCAACGATGATCATCCCGGTGGCCGCCGAAAAGCCGCCGATGAATACCAGCAGAGCGAGAAGCGGCTGGTCTTGGCTCAAAGGGATGGTGAGAACGAAACTGTCTGCCTCCGCCTGGCTGTTGCCAAGAAGGATGCCGCCGAAGGCGATAGGCAGTACGAAGATGTTGATGATGAGCATGTAGAGGGGAAAGAGCCACATCGCCTTGCGGATATGGCTGGTGTCCGAGTTTTCCACCACCGCAACATGAAACTGGCGGGGGAGAAAGAGGATGGCAGCCATTGACAGCAGCAGGAGCGAGGCCCATTCCTGGTAACTGGTCGACTGGCTATTGCCGATAGTGAGCAGGTAGCGGTAGGGGGAGTTGTCGATGCGGGTGAAGATATCGTCAAATCCTGAGAATAGTCCGTAGGTGACGAAGACACCGACGGCCAGAAAGGCCAACAGTTTGATGATTGATTCGAAAGCCACGGCGAAGATCAGTCCCTCGTGCCTCTCCGAGGAATCGAGCCGCCGTGCCCCGAAGATGATGGCGAAGATGCCGAGCACGAGGGTGATCAGCCAGCCTGCGGCCATGCTGCTGGCCGGTTCGCCCGCCATAATCGTGAAGGTGTTCATGATGGCCTTCATTTGCAGGCCGAGATAGGGGATAATGCCGATCAGGGTGACCATGGTCACCAGGGCCGAGAGCAGCAGAGAATTGCCGTAGCGCGAGCCGATGAAGTCGGAAACGGTGGTGATGCGATGGCGCTTGGCGATGGTGATGATCTTGAGTAACAGGCTACCCCAGAGAGTGGCCATGAGGGTCGGTCCGAGATAAATGGGCAGGAAAGAAAGTCCGCTGGTGGCGGCTTTGCCGACGCTACCATAAAAGGTCCACGAGGTGCAGTAGACGGCGAGGGACAAGGAATAGATATAGGGGTTGGTGACCAGGCTGTGCCCCTGGCGTTCGCGGTTCTCGGCGTAGTAGGCGATAATAAAGAGTAGGCTGAGGTAGCCGAGGATGATGAGCAGTAGCTGCCAGTCTTCAACCATGGTCGTCGTCCTCTCCCGTGCCGGCGATGGCCGTGGCCACGGCGATGACCAGGATCAGTCCAATCCAGGTGCCATAGAGATAGTAAGGCATGGGGATACGCACCATTTCGAGAATCGGGTAATTGACACTCATTACCCCGAGGAAGAATAAAAACGGCCACAGTTCCTTTCTATGCATGACCTTCCTCCCAATTTTCCCCGCCGGGTGCGGCAGCTGACTGTGGTCCTGGCGCTATCTCGTTCCCAGGGATGAAATGCCGTAACGGATCTCGATGCGACTTTGCAGTTGTTCGATGGCCTTGAAGGTGGTTTTGAGCACCGAGCGCTGGATGAGACTCAGCTCAGAGGGGTTGAGGTAGTTGTCCGGTTGTTGTCCATTGTTCAACTGCCCGAGATGGTTTCGTAATTGCAACAGCAAAAGGAGGTTGAAGGCTTCCTTGAGGTCGTGACCCTCGCCGCTCGGAAGTATGGCGCGGTTTATCAGGGCATCAATCCGTTCAAGGGTATTGGTGGCGGTTATGCCCTGTTCCAGGGAAAGCACACGGACTGCGTCGATCAGCGGCATCAGGCCGTAGAGCTTGATGTTGAGCTTGTTCTTGTGAACCCCGGATTTCTGCACCACCAACCGGTTGAAAAAGCTGAGCGGGGTGTGCAACTCCAGGGAGCGTAGCGCCAGTTGGCGCAAAAAACCTGTGTTTTTCGGGAGAAATTGGGTGATTGCCTGGCCCATTTGCTGAACCAGGGTAGCATCACCGTGGATGGCGCGATAGTCGAAAAAAATCGAGGAGGTGAGCAGCTCCTGGTTGGTCATGGCACTGTCGAGGATCCAGCGCCGATAGAGCTTGATCCATTGACTCATCGGTTGGCACCACTGGGGGTTTGAGGCCATGATCCCGCCGCTGCACAAGGGAAAACCGCATCGCTCCAGGCCAGAGACCACCAACTGGGAAAGGATGAGGTAATAATCGGCCACCTCTGTCATCTCCTTTTCCCCGACATCGGTATAGATCAAGGCATTGTCCTGGTCGGTGCACAGGGTCTGTTCCTGGCGGCCCTCGCTGCCTAGGGCCATCCAGGCATAGGGGGTCGGCGGCCCACCCCTGCCCTGGGTGAGGAGGTTCTGTTCCGCAAGTTGGATGACCCGAATGGTGAGATGGTCGTTGAGTTGGGTGATCAGTTGCGACACCTCCCGTGCCTGGCCGCCGCGGCTAACGAGGACAGTCAGGGTCTTGGTGATGTCGCGGCGTAGTTGTGCCAGGGTGACTATGTCCGGGGCCTGGTATATTTGACGAATGATCGACACCGGGTTGTTGCCCTGGGCGACGACGATGTCGCGCTCGGAGAACACTCCCACCATCTTGCCGTCGCCGAGCACCACCAGATATTTGACGCGGTGGCGTATCATAATCATCAGGGCATCGAAGCAGAAGGTGTCAGGACCGATGGTGAGCAGCGGGCTGTTCATCACCTTGGCCACCGGCAGCTGGGGCGAACTGCCGGTGGCGAGGATCTTGCGGCGCAGGTCGCCGTCGGTGAGGATGCCTACCGGGTATCCACCCCAGTCGACCACAATAAGTGAACCGATGTCTCGCGCGGTCATCAATTGTGCACCCTCGGCGACGCTTGCCTGCTCGTTGCAGGTAATCACCTGGGATTTCATGATATCTTTGACCCGAACGGTGAAGAGCAGTGATTCTGAATCGATGCGGGAGCGATCAGAGTGTCGCTCCATACCGATTCCGGAAGGAATCGCCTTGAAGCCCTTGCTGGGCCCGGTGGTGAAGTAGAGAAGGAAGTTGGCGTGCTCTTCGAGGAGCCTGTTGAAGAGAGGTTTTTCGATGAGATAGCAGAGGGTGTCCTGCTCCGCCACCACCGTAAAGGGGCTTGGGCGGTCGCTCCACAGCGAAAAGACCCCGAAAAGCTCGCGCTCGCCACGCACGTCGACAATACGCTCGGCCCCGTCGCTGCCCTGGCCGGGGATGGTGAATTTGACGCCGCCGTGGCGGATCAGGTAAAGGTGACGGGTTGGAGGGCCTTCAGGGCAGAGAATGATCTCGTCGCCATGGAAGCGTTGTTCGATCAGGCAAGGTACCAGCAACTGTAGGCCGCTTTCGGGCAGCAGGCTGAACGGCGGGAAGTTTTTGAGGAAGTCTTCCTTCTCTGCGAACGATCCGGTGCCGGTCATATCCTGGCCCTAATGGTGGTTGTTCTAGTGGTTTGACGATCAGTGGCGCATGGTCTGTAACGAGTGAAGATGAGTGGTGCCCAGGCGAGTGGTGAAAACGAGCCCGGTCGAGAACGCTATCAAATTTGTTTATTTAAGAAGCTACTCCTTCGCAAGATTTTTTGCAAATAGCGAATGATGGCGCAATTTCCTCCACATCATAACTCGCAGCGTCGTTTCCCTCCCTGCTTAACGGAGAACGAGCAAAGCAATTGCTAGACCTGCCATGGAAGGGTAGTTTACTGGCTCTATTCCTATCCTTGAGAATGTCTTCTCTTTCTCCGGGCAGGACAATCGGCTCAAGGGTTCTTGTCTCTCGTTCCCACCGA